>VBKX01000426.1 GCA_005879435.1 Deltaproteobacteria bacterium | reverse complement strand
CACGGTATAGCCGGTCTCGGTGAGATAGTTGACTTCGAGCTGATTGGTCGCTTTGACGTAAGGACTGATCAGCACCAGCTTTTTGATGCCGAACCGATTGAACGCTTGAGTGATCGCTTGCGCCGTCGTGATGGTCGGGCAACCGCTGGCCTGCTCGATGATTTCAATGATTGCTTTTTCGTGAGCAAGACCACTTTCCATCGAATTCGCCGTACAGTGAAACACGATCATTCCCGGTCTTACGTCTGAGAGCGCTTCTGCCGCCTCGACCAGCGGCCGTTTGAGCTCGCTCAGCGGCTTACGGAATTTTCCGGTCATGCGCAGACGGGTAACGTGAATGCCGACGCCCGGCGGCGCATAGGCGTTGAACTGCGGCTCCGTCAGGCGATTGCTGGAAGGAATAATCAAGCCGATGCTGGCCGGCGCGCTCATAACCCAGCGGCTCCCAAGCTATAAAACCGCCGTGCATTGCCGTGCAGAAAAGCCGCTTTGTCGGCGGCGCTGCTCTCTTCGTTCTCGAGAAACTCGTTGATCTCGTGTTTGCAGAACTCGTTGTTGACTTCGTGTGGATAATCGCTGGAAAAAACCCAGGGCTTATTGCCGATTCTTTTGATCGCATGGGCGATGTCCGGCTCTTCGCCTTCGCAGCCGACGAATATTCGTCCGGCGTCGATGTGGCGCGCGATATATTCGCTGACTTTCTCCTTGGGCCGAAGCTCGAGGAAGCGCCTGCGCGGATCGTGCTGAATGTGGGTTTCCCAGGAACGATCGAAACGCTCCAGACAAACGAGCATCCAGGCGATACCGCCTTCCAGGAAACCGAACTTGACGTTCGGGTACCTATCGAAGATGCCGTTAAACACCATGCCGCCGAAGGAGATCATCTGGCCGAAGGGATGCCCCAAAGAGTGCACCGGCGCATAGGGGCTCAGATCGTCCAATCCTAAATTTTCATGGGCGCCGCCATGGACGCCGATGGCACAGCCGAGCCGGTTAGCTTCTTCGTAGATCGGCCAGTAGCGTTGGTCACCGAGATTGGACTGGATGCCGGTGGACGGCAGCATGGCGCCGCACATGCCGAGCTCTTTGACGATTCGGCGCAGCTCTTCCACCGCGGCTGTCGGTTCCTGCAGCGGTATTAACCCCATCCCCTTGAAACGCGGGCTCCGTTTCATGTAGGTATCATGGAGCCAGTCGTTGTAAGCCCGCGCAACGTCGATCGCCCAATCCCGGCTGACGATTTTTCCGAACGCTAAACCGAGGGTGGTGTAAAGCACGGTCGTTTCGATACCCACGTCTTCCAAAAAATCGACCCAGCCGTCGGGGCCGACTTTATTGAACGCGCCCGGCTGGAAGTCATGCAGGTTGGCGGAGTGAAGATGATCGAGCGGCGGAAACGGATTAAAAAAACTATGGGTCTCGTACTTGTCGCGGTACGACTTGGGCATGAAGTTGATGATCGCCTGGCAATCCTCGATCACATGGCCGTCGCCATCGATAATAGTATGGCCGTTCAAAGGCATGAGTGCGTCCCTCCTTCCAACTGACGTTTAGGTCATCAAGGCGCGGGGTTTTTGTCAAGACTTAATGCGTGTCGAGTCTGGCGTTTCGTGTCTGGCGGATTTCTCCCGAACCTAGACCGCAGACGCCGGACCCCAGACGGAACTTATGAGCCGTTTCCGCCGAACCATTTCGTATACGACCGGTTTACGGTAGGGGCTGTTGGAGGGAAAGACGATGCCGTAGTTTTCCTTGCGAAAGATCGCTCCAGCGGTTTGTACTTTGCCTTTCCCCTCATGCGCCGCGTAAAAGAGCAAGACGGGGGCGTCGTAAACCACGGCATCGACTTGGCCGTCTTGGAGCGCCTGATACGCTTCCTCCATCTTCGTAAATTCCACAGGCTGAATGCTACGCTGGCGCAAATATTCCACGGATGTGCTGCCCTTTACGCTGCCGACGCGTTTGCCGGGAAGATCCTCGGGGCCGTTAATGTCGCCGCGCAATTGTTGGACAGTCAAAGAAGAAGTGACCGCCGCAGTGAAATACGCGATAAAGACCACACTCATGAACATCCAGAGAACGGCGATGACCCGCGCCGTCGCCGCGCGCGGCATCTGATCAGCCTGAGTCGCCAGCGTCGAAGCAGCCCACCAGCAGGCCTCGAAGATGCCCGGAAAATATCCTCGATGAGTCAGCATGCCAGTGGAGTTGCGCCGCTCAAAAAACCACACCAAATGCGCCATCAGGATAAGAATAAATGCTACGCCCTAAACGTAGAGCAGGACGGTGGTTGACAATAAATTGGCTACGATCGCTTCGACAAGGCCACCACGGCCGCCTTGAACGGGAGTCAGGATTTGCAGCCCGGCATCGAACATCGGCTGGGAAAAATCTAACTCCACCTCCCGATCGGCTGTAATCGAAATCGCCGCGATGCCGAGCGCCACGTTCTTCGACTTGACCGCATCGAGCAATTCTTTGACCGTCGGCTTGACGATAAATTCGGACTGCGCGTTCATTTGCTTGGCAATTTCCTGCCAAAGCTCGACGCTGAAGCCGGTGAGGTGTCCCTGTTGTTCATAGACGAATGGTCGAATCAGACGGGTTGCGACGAGGAGTTTTTCCTCCTTCGGTTGTGCAATGGCAATAGCGGCGAACAGCAAAACCACAGGGACGAGGATGAGGTTTTTCATATTTGTTATCGATTCGACGGGCTACAAGTGGCGGTGATCCGTAACCGGAAGTTGGCAATTATTGTAAGGTCGCGGTCACGACTAGACTGATTTCATCACTGCTCGCGCGATCGCGATAGCCGAGGATTTGGCGGGTAAGCTCGTGCACCTTGGTCGTCGAACCACCCAACGATACCGCTTGGCCGTTGGGCACGATCAATTCCGTCGCCGCTTCGGTAAAATCGATGGCGCCGGGGCGTTCCGTCGAGAAGTAACTGATTCTCGGCGTCAGGCGCAATTTAATTTGCCCGTCCGCTTGCGTCGCGGCGTTGACCCGCAGCGAAGTGCCGACATCGTTGAAGACAATCCGTACGGTGAGGATCGATTCGCCGCCGTCGAGCACCACAGTGAAGATACCGCTCGAACGCTGGACGCTTGTCTGGCGGTCGTTGGCGATAATTCTCCCCGAAGGATTTACCGTGCCGCGGCGAATGACGACGCCGCCGGAGCCCTGCACGATTTCCCGATTACTCGTGGCGGCCTGCTTCGTTTCCAAAACCACTTTGATGTGGCGGCGCGGCTGCGCCTGGCTCGTCGCAGCGCCTCCAAGGAAGAAAATCAATACGACTAAAAATTGAAAAGACTGCAGTGATCTCATTCGCCCCATATAACTTCGGCTTACCGACTTCCCGGCAGCAGTGAATGGTCGACGACCTTCGTCAAATCGAAGTCTGCCGGAACCGGGCGCTCTTGGCGCAGCAGGTCGAGGTACCCGCGCGCGACCTTGAGATTGAGACGGCCGTCCTTGTTGAGCAACCGGATGAAGGTCTCGTAGGTATTTTCGGCTTCGGTTTGGTTGACCTTGAATTTATCCATGATCATCTTCGCGCTCTCGGCGCGGTTGGCGCGTAGCCACGCGAGCGAATCCATCACCGCCGCGACCGTGCGGCGCACGGATTCCCGATTGGTTTTGATTTCGTTTTGCGACGTGATCAAGCCGACGTACGGAATGACCGCCAGACTGCCGAGCTGCATGAACTTCTTGTAACCGAGCGACACGGCTTTATCGTCGAACGGCGGCGTCAACACGGTGGCGACGACCCGGTTGGACGTCAAAGCGCGAAAGCTGTCCGCTGTGCCGCCGGTGTTGATCGCGTTGACTTCCTTTTCATTGATCTCGAATTTTTTCATGAACGCGTGAAAGAAATAGTAAGGCGAAGTGCGGACACCCGACAAGGCAACGGTTTTACCGATCAGATCTTGCGGCTTGTTGATGTCCTTGTGCGTGACTAACACCCATGGCGAACTGTCGCAAAAGTTGATGACGATGACTAACGGCAGTCCAGCGACCGCGGCGGAAATTCCGGTCGAGACCGAGGTGAAATAATTGATGTTACCGCCAACCACGGCCTGAGGCTGAATCGTGGTGCCCATCTGGATGTACTCCGACTCGAGGCATGTAGGAGAACGCCAGAGAGGGAAAGCCGATCCGGATCTTGTACGGGCTCTCGGCTCCTTGTGCAGAAACGGAACCAATGACAAAGATGAAGACAAGTATTCCCAGCCTCATTCTTTCGCTCCTTACCCGTTGGCGGCCTTCGCTTTGCCGTTTTCCCAGCTGCGGCGCGCGATCTTGAGCGCGTTGGCTTGGGGCGGATTTTTGAGTTTAAAGAATTCAATCGCGGTTTTGTTCAGTAACTTTTCCTTCTGCGCGAAAGAAAGATCTTTGCCGTCGACGACGTCTTTGACCGAATATGGGAAGTGACAATCCCAGTGACAATAATCGGAGGCGTACATCACGGTGTGCTCGCCATTGGCTGAGAATACGCGGTCGAGTCCGGTTTCTTCGGATTCACAGGTCAATGTGACCTGTTCGCCACGGATGATGTCGCTTGGCCGGCGGCGCAACTCAGGCATCTGCGGCGCGA
>VBKX01000425.1 GCA_005879435.1 Deltaproteobacteria bacterium | reverse complement strand
CCCTGGAAAACCATAGTCGATTGAGGAGGAGCGATCTATGTTGGCAACGCGAGTGCTGCAAAAGGAAGGGGCTTTTTACTTTATCGCCTATAAGGCGACGGAGCTGCTCGACCGGGTGAGTTTTTCGAGCCGCTACTATTTCGAAGGCGAGCAGATTGACGCCGATGAACCCGGTGACGATGAGGTTGCCAAGTTCATCGCCGGAATCGAGAAAAGCGAAAAATCCTTTCAACGTCTGCTTAACCGGCGAAAGATCGGCCAGATCGTTAATTTCTACGAGACGGCGGTCAGCCAGCCGCTGATTCCGGGCACGATCCTGCTCTTCACCGATGAGACATTGCGCTTCCGGCGCTCGGACTCTTCGGAAAGCGTAGGTTTCCTGAGCGAGCCCAACGGCAAGTATCTTATTATCGACGGTCAGCATCGCCTTGCGGCGCTGCATTTCTTCCGCCAAAGACATCCCGAGCAGATCGATCGCATCGAAGTTCCCTGTGTGCTGTTCGACGGTAAGAGTGCCGACTTCGCCACCGAGATGTTCGTGATTATCAATTCGACCCACACCAGGATCAATAAATCCCACTTGGTGGATCTCTACGAACGGGTCTCCTGGGAAACACCGGAAAAGAAGTTCGCGGCCCAGCTGGTCGACCTGCTTTACGGAGAATCCGACTCGCCCCTACGCTACCGCATCAATCGTCTGGGCGGGCGAAGCCGGCAGGAGAAATGGATTTTACAGTCGGAAGTGTTCAATGAGGTCTTCAAAGTCGTGCAGCGAAACCGGCGTTTTTTCGACGACCACTTTGGTATGCGCGCGGACCGCGCCTACGCTCTCCTGCGAGATTATCTCAAGGCGGTGCGCGACGTCATGGACGCCGTTTGGGGCGACAATGAAAAATTCATGTTCACGCGCGACGTAACTCTCAAGGCGCTATTTCGCGTGTTCGGTGATCTCATTCGCGACCGCAAGATCGTTCAGGCCTGGGATGACGAACGTTCGCCCAAGGTTTTCACAAACGTCGTCAAACCCTGGGCCGATTTAACCCGAGAGTTTCGCGCCGAAGGGTTCTACGAACGTTTCCCGGCCAAGGGACAAGTGGAGCGCGTCCGGCGCATTCATACCCGGCTCGCTCAAAACCTGAACCAATGATGAAACGGCTTCGACCCGCGATTGTCATCGCCAGAGTCGGCGTGGCAGTGATTTACGAGGATTGGAATACCTGATGGTGCCTGCGAACGCGCGTTTCCTTTCAACGCTGCGACGGCGCCGTGACATGCGATGACGGTGACCGTTCGGTCTGTTGCCGGAATCGTAAAAAAGCGAAAGCCCGGCTGGGTAAACCCCAGGCCGGGCTTTATGAATTGGTCAAAAAATCTGTTGTGATCGTCTAGTCCGCCAGCACTCCCATATCCTGGCCGCCGCCGTGTTGAAAAATGACGCGCTTGCCGGTCTTGTCATCAATCTCGTTGCGCTGGCCGCCGGCTTTGGCGACGTCTTCCGGCGTCGCTTTGTGGCTGTTGCCCAAAAGAACCATCGGCTCATCGTGCGGATTGGATCCTTCATAAAATTCATGCGCCGGGATGCTGATAATCTTCCCTGGAGATAGCTCGTGCGATTCGTTTAGGCCTTTCATGATGCCGCGGCCGGTGAGCACGTAGTAGGTTCGGTCCGACGGATGGTTGTGCATTCTCTGCACGTCCCCCGGAGGAAAAATCAACACCCAGGTTTCCAGGTTTTCCCGCCGGTAAAGATCAATGCGGCGCTGGCCTTTCTTTCTCTCCTTGGCGATTTCAGAAATATCCTTGACTTCCATGCTGACCTCCTTTTTGGTTTAGTCGACGGCTGGCTGGGTTTAACCATCTCCCTCATTGCATTAAATCTATTCCCGTTGTTGAGGTCTTGTCAACGATAGGTTTGTTTGCCTTGACAAGGCGTACTATAGAAAAAGGGGCAACCCGAGTTCGATGAAGGGGGGGCTTGCGATGAGCCTGGCAAATCTCAACGTCATGTACGGCCATCTCGAAGGCGCGGGGGGTGATTTCGCTCGCGATCCGACGTTCAAGGCACAGAAGAGCGCTATCGCAGGCTTGAAAACGGCAGCGCGCAGATCTCGCTGGTCGTCGGCCGGGCTTCGCTGCAACATTTTCTCACTTCGCGAACCACGAGGATTCTTGGTTGCGCGATGAATAGTTGTCCTTACTATCTGGTTACGGCGCCAACGATCACGAAGCTGGCCGACCTTAAGAATAAGACGGTGGCTTGTCGCGAAGGGCCGTCGCGCAATACACCCATCGCCGAGACATTTCGAAACCTTGCTCAACTCGATGTCGGCAAGAATCTCACGTTACAAATGCCCAAAGGCGACCAAGACGCCTTCAATATGCTGATCGATGGCAAAGTCGACGGCGCATTCTTACCGCGTCCTTTCGGTTTTATCGCGGAAGAGCGAGGCTACAAACGGATCATCGATTGGCCGGAGATCGTCGATGATCCGCTGCCCATCACCATCGAGACCACCGCGAAACTGTGGCAGGAGAGGGGAAAGGATTTCGCAACGTTTGTGACTGCGCAGCGGGAATGTATCTGTTACTTCAAGGCGCATCGCGCCGAGGCGCTTCGCGTTTTAGAAAAACGATTCGGGCCTGCGCTGACACTGGCGGAAAAGACTTTCAACGACTACATCGTCTGCATGGACGAGAGCCTGAAAGTAGATTTCAAACAGTTTGCGAAGTTGCTATCCCAAGTCGCGCCCGAAACTCCTGAGGGTGCTCGCCAAGTAGCGGTTGAATGGATTATTCCAGGAGCCGTGAACGCGTGACGGGGTCGTCAAAATGCGCCTTCGCAACGCTACTGAATTATGAGCAATCCTTTTAGCATGAGCGATTGAAAGCCTTAGGTTGAGATTCGCCCCGCGGTTATATTATGAATAGTCGAATCGGATAAGGAGGATTCATATGCCAGGGATAATCGATGCGGATACGCACATTTCGGAAGGCGAAGCGATGTGGGCGATGATCGACAAGGAAATGTATCATCGCCGGCCGGTATTGCTCAAATGTCCTGACGATACGCTTTACGGCCCGCGCAACGCGTTTTGGCTGATCGATGGGAATATATTTCCTAAGCCCAACGGCAAGGGCAGTTTTCGTTTGATCACACCTTCGGCGACAAAGTTCGAAACAGCGCGCGGCGATATTCATCTCCCATATCGCGAGATGACCGATATTCCCGGCCGGCTGAAGGACATGGATAAGCTCGGTGTGGCGACGCAAGTCATCTTTCCTACCCTGTTCTTGATCTATATCACCGACGACGCTGCGCTGGATGTCGCAATGGCGCGCGCCTACAACCGATTTCTCGCCCAAGCCTGCGCTAAATCCGGCGGCCGCATGAAGTGGGTCGTGGTGCCGCCGCTGCACTCAGTGGAAGAGTCGGTGAAAGAAATCAAATGGGGCAAAGACAACGGCGCGGTGGGAGTTTTCTTTCGTGGCATCGAAGGGCAACGGACTTTGGATAACCCTTACTTCAACCCGATCTACCAGGCAGCGAGCGATACGGATCTTCCGATCCTAATCCACACCGGTGCGGGCTGCCCGCTGTTCTTAAATCTCTTCGACGTGGAGCGGAATCACACGTTTGGCCACAGCCGTGTGCAGCCGCTGTTCGCGTTTCGCGACTTGATTCACAATAAGATCCCCGAGCAATTTCCCAAGCTCAAATTCGGCTTTATCGAAGCGTCCGCGGGCTGGGTGCCGTTCATGATGCATATCATAAAACGGTTGTTCCGAGAAAAATGGAAATTTTCTTCCGATCAAGACATGTTCCGCGAGTATAGAATTTTCGTCGCCTGCGAAGCGGACGAGGACGTTAGCTACATCGCACGGTACACCGGCGAGGATCATCTGTTGATCGGCTCCGACTACGGCCACCAGGATCCATCCGAAGAACGGCAACTGGTTGCCGCCATGCGTGCTCGAGAGGATATTCCGCCTGCGCTGACAGACAAAATCTTCTTTGAAAATCCGAAGCTTCTGTATCCGCTGAACTGACGAAATCGCTAGCTCGCGTTCTTTTTTATCTCAGCTCTCTCCCGCGTCGCGGGAGAGAGCGAGGGCAAGGGTGCTCGTTACGCAGGAGAGCTCAAATGAAAAACACTCAACGCATATCGGCACGACGATGCATCGCCCGCCGTTTAATTTTGGCAGCAGTTCCCTGTCTAGCGCTCGCCATTCCCAGCCTGACCGCCGCGCAGTCGCTGCAAACCGTCAACATGGCGGTCCCGGCGAAAAGCTTTCAGATGGTGATCTACCCGGTTGCGCAACAGAAGGGTTACATGAAGGAAGAAGGCCTGGATCAACGGGTGATCTTCGTCGCGCCGACGACGAGCATCCAGGCTATGCTCGGTGGCGACGTTCAGTTCACCGGAGCGGGCTCGAGCGCGCTCGTCAGCATGGCGCGCGGGAATACGCCGCTAAAAGTCGTTGTCGCGACCAACGATAGGGTTCTTCAATGGCTCGTCACCCGACCTGAGATCACCAGCCCCAAAGAACTTAAAGGCAAGAAGATCGCCACGACCGGCGTGGCCGCTATAGCCACATTTATGGTCAAACAGGTGCTCACGAAGCACGGTCTCGACGGCAATAAAGATGCCACGTATCTCGACGTCGGGCAGGGGAATCAACTCGCGGCGCTGCTTGGCGGGGGATTCGACGCGGCAGTGCTCAGCGTCGAGCAGCGCTACGTGGCATTGGATAAAGGCATGCGCGAAATGTTTTTCATGGGCAACGAGGTGAAAAACTCATGGGGTACTCTCGCGACGACGGATAAACTCATAAAAGAAAACCCGAAGATGGTCGCAGGGTTCGTGCGTGCGACGCTCAAGGCCTTGCGCTACATTCGCCAGGACAAGGAAGGAACGGTGACGGCGTTACTAAAATTCTCTGGTGTCTCCCGCCAACAAGCGACGCGTCTGTACGATGATCTCATCGGCACTTTCACTCGCAACGGTGCGGTGGACGATGAAACACAAAGAAACGATCTCAACATTATCAGGCAAGTTACTAGCACCAACGAAGCGTTGCCGAACGCAAGGGCTTACGACTTCAGCTTCGCGCTGGAGGCCGACCAGCAACTGAACAAGATTGGCTGGAAGCCGTAGTTTTGCGCATCGAAGTACGGTCAGACTCCAACCGCCCTATAGGAGAGACGAGCATGGAGCAGGAGAATAATCAGAAAAAGCTAGCCGTGCTGATCGACGCGGAAAATACTCAAGCCTCGATCATTGATGCCCTGTTGGCAGAGATCGCAAAATACGGCGTTGCGAGCGTCAGGCGCATCTACGGCGACTGGACGACGACTTTGTTAAGAGGGTGGAAGGATGTTCTGTTGGAACATGCCGTCCAGCCGATTCAACAATTTCGCTATACCGTCGGAAAGAACGCTAGCGATAGTGCGTTGATCATCGATGCGATGGACTTGCTTTACACGGAGAAAATGGATGGCTTCTGTATCGTTTCGAGCGATAGTGACTTTACGCGTTTGGCATCGCGGATTCGAGAGGCGGGTCTGGCCGTGTATGGCTTTGGTGAAAAAAAGACTCCCAAAGCATTTGTCGGAGCTTGCGATAAGTTTGTCTTTACCGAGATACTTCGGGAGGATGAGCCGACCGGCTCCCCAACAAAGAAAACCACTACGGACCTGAACCAGGATACGACGCTAGTTAATCTTTTGAGAAACGCCGTTGAACACTCCGCGAGTGAAGATGGCTGGGCGTATTTAGGGCAGATTGGACAACACATCGCAAAGCAGGCACCGGAGTTTGATCCCCGCAACTATGGATACAAGAAACTTGGCGACTTGGTTAGAGTCACTCAGCTTTTCGAAATAGATGAACGGCGTTCTCCCGACTCTCCGGGGATATCCATATACGTGCGGGATAAACGCAAGAAATTGGCAACTGGAGTTTAAAGGGTTACGCTTGCCGGCCTTTTTTCTGAACGAAGTGAACTGACGCGCATGATTCAGACGCGGTAAGGCTATTTAGTTTGCGTCAGCTCGGTCTTTGCTAACTCCTCGACGAACTTCACCAGACCGGAATGATTGAGATCGCCGTTGCCCATGCTTTCCATGGCCTCTTTAGGGTCGCCAGCCGGATTGTGTCAATTGGCGGTCGGCTTCGCGGGCGAAGCGGAAGTCGTAGGCCCTCTGAACCGGGATGGTATCGGGTGTCTTCAAGATCTGCCGGATAACTTCAATGTCGTTGCGCTGAGTTTCTTCGTCCACTAGGCCATTCTGGTTGAAGGTGCCGACGAGATCGTCGTACATGCGCGAGGCGATATTTTTGTCCAGGCCCGCGAACTTCATGGCGACCGCAATGGTGGCGTCGCGTTCTTTGCGGATGAAGCGCAGCGCCTTCAACGAAGCCTTTATCATACCGGCTACGAGCTTTGGTTTTTCTTGGATCAGTTGATCCGTCGTCGCCATCGTGCCCCACGAGTTTTTCACTTCATTGCCGATGAACGAAAGTTCTCTCAGGCCGGCGGGAACTCCGATGTAGCGTTCCGCCGTGGATGCGACGACGCCGTCGACCGCTCCCGCCATCAAGGCGCGAACGCCGTTGCTGCCGCCGCCGGTATTGATGAAATTTATATCCCGATCGGGATCGATGCCGTGTTTTTGCATGACTTGCTTGGCCATGATCAGTGTCACATTGGCCACGCCGCTGGTGGCGACGCGCTTCCCTTTGAGCTCTTTCAGGCTCGTGATTTCCGGTTTGCCCAAAATCCAGGATAGGACTTTGTCGTTGGTGGCGAGAATCACTTTGAACGGCGCACCGCCCTTCATGACGTTCACCACTGCCATGGTGCCGGCCATGTTGAACTGAAAGCTACCCGCCATTGTCGCCTGCACGCTCAGCTCGGCGCGAGCGAGGATCACGCGCAGATCGATGCCTTCTTCTTGCATGTAGCCGCGCTCTTGCGCGATCGGATAGAGGATCATCTGAAAGTTTTTGTTGCTCAGAGCTATGTTGACGGTCTCGAGGGCAGCCGCATCGGCGGCGAATAGTTTGCATGACGCCGCGACAGTGACTAGAGTCCTGAGCCAGAAGTTTTTTGAACCGATCGAAGCATTAAATTGCCTAATCCCCTCTTTAAAAAATGGGGGAAGGGGGGATTTACTCAAGCACACAGTTTTCGAAATCCCCCTCAGTCCCCTTTTTCAAAGGGGGAAGTGATGATGGAGTTAGCAAACATATTTTCGGGACAAGGTATTCGCAACGGTTATAGTGCATCAATCACTGACCTGGTCAGTGGCCTGTATTCAAGTCAGAGACCGTACAACTGGCAGGGATTGTCCCGCACCATTTTGTCGACGATGCGTTTCGGTATGTTGGTCAACGAATTGAGCGTCGGCAGCAGGTTGCGTTGTTCAAAGGGATCGTTGTGGCCGTAGTCCGAGCCGATCACCAGATTATCCTCACCGATGCAGTCCACGATGACGGGAAGGTTCTCGCTGGTTTCACAAGCGATAAAAATGCGAAACTCGCGGAAAAGATCTTGGGTCGTAGAGAATTTCCATTGCTCGCGGAATTGCCTTTTAAAGGAGTGCAAAAGGTACGGCACCCAAGTCGCATAAGCTTCGATGAAGCCGATCCTGAGCTTGGGAAACTTTTCAGGGATCCTGTTGTTGACGATGTCGTTGAAGGCGAACAGCGGCAGGATCGCCGAGTGGGACCACTGGCGGTTACGCTCCAAGTCGAAGAAGTTGATGAACGTCGGGCAACCGGAGCCTTGATGAACGCAGATCGGCAGATCGAGTTCACTCGCTGCTTGATAGACCGGAAAAAAATACGGATCATCCAGCGTTCGAGTGCCCTCGATGCCGCGGAAGAAAACTCCGACGGCGCCATGTTCTTTTGCCCAACGCAATTCTTTGATCGATTCTTCCATGGAGTGGAGCGGCGGAATCACCACCCACTTCAAGCGATCTTTTCCTTTCGCGCACGCCTCGGCCATCCAGCGATTGTAAGCGCGGCACAACGCGACTTCGAGGGCGACGTCGTCGGTTAGGTAAATTAAAAACAACGTCGGGTAAATGACCTGAACGTCGAAACCCGACTTGTCCATGTCGCGCAACCGCGCTTCGGGATCGGTGATTTCCCGGCAACCTGCGCTGATATCCGTGCGGATCTGCTGTTTCTTCGCCGCCGACGGCGTGATCAGCGCGAAACCGCCTTTGCCGGCAGGTTTGGGAAAAATATTGCCGTCGATTAGCCACATGGCGTTGCGGTCGCCATAGAGAGTATTCTCCGGCACGGAAATCAGCACCGGCCGGCGGTGATACATCTCACGCTCGAAGTGTTCCCACATCTGTTCGTTCTCGGAAACATGGGTATCGGCGTCGACGAGTTTGGCGGCGGTTCCTGCCATAAATTCCTCCAAGGGGTGATTCGTTTTACGGAGAAACTATTCGACTCGGGTTAAGCGTGTCAATCTTACGCATTGCGGACTTCATAGTTTCGCGCTCAATTCAGCGTTTGCCAACTCCTCTACGAGCTTCACCAAACCGGAATGATCGAGGTCGCCGTTGCCCATGCCTTTCATGGCGGTCATCATTTGGCCGACCACTCCGGTCACCATTAA
>VBKX01000009.1 GCA_005879435.1 Deltaproteobacteria bacterium | reverse complement strand
TTTAAGGAGGTCTGTACGGAGATTCGTCCGCTCTATATCGTCGGATGGAACAGCCTGGCGATGGACCCGTTGGACGCCGACTCGCTTTATTTTGGCGCGGCAGACGGAAAGCTTTATAACAGCGCTGACGGCGGTGAAAGCTGGCAAAAGCTCGACGTCGAACTGCCGAGCGAAGGAAGAATTCGCACGGTTGCATGCGCGCCCTAATCCCGCGCAAGCGCTCGGAATAACCGGTCGCGCCCGTCACTTTGCGTTCTTGGCATTGTGACCCAGGGAAAATGTAGGAGAACTAGCATGGAATCACCGGCTGATATTAAGTGGACGGGATATTCGTTAGCCGAGCGCGATTGGCGCTGGCGGCACGTGCGCGAGGGCGCCGCGCAGGCTGGCTTCGATTGCATCCTCGTGCCGCTCTGCGTCGATGGACGCAATTTGCATCTTTCGCTCGAGCAGGCGCGCGGCACGCGCTCGGATTGCCGCTTTCTGACTTGCCTCGATAACGCCGCAGTGATTTTGCCAAGCGACGGGCGCGAGCCAATCATTGTTTCGGACCAAGAGTCCGGCAACGACTGGGTGACAGAGCCTCGACCGGTGGAGAATTCCTGGGGGGAAAGCATGACGCGGGCGCTGTTGGACGCTGGTATGGAGCGCGCGC
This sequence comes from Deltaproteobacteria bacterium, assembly GCA_005879435.1. Taxonomy (GTDB): domain Bacteria; phylum Desulfobacterota; class Binatia; order UBA9968; family UBA9968; genus DP-20. Next base: position 5,043 of record VBKX01000009.1, on the reverse strand, counting down.
GCATCGGCGTTTCCGGCATTCGCCGCGGCTTCTATACCCACGGGCGGGCATTTCACGGGGTCGTCAATCACAGCTCCTACGCCGAAGTGCTGCGCCGTCTACCTAACGCGCGATTCGAGAACGCCACGGAAGTGGTTGGTCATGCACGCTACGTCAAAAGTGCCGAGCAGATCGCCTGCCTTAGACGCGGCGCGGCGATCGCCGCGGCGGGCATCGACAAGATGGTCGAGCTCGCCGAGCCCGGCATGGATGAAGGCTTGCTCTACACCCGTGTGATGCAGCGGATGGTCGGGCTGGGCAGCGAATATTATCCGATGGCTTTTTACAGCGGATTGCACGGTGGCGGAAGATTGCCGCGCTTCGAAGATCCGGCCGAAGGGCGAACCCTTCAGGTCAACTACCGGATCGCCAATGAGGTCGACGCCGTGTTCGGCGGCCTGATCGCGCAGGAGCAGCAGCCGATTTTTCTCGGCCGGATTCCCGACGGCTGGAAGCCGGCGATCGACCTTCAGCGTGACATGTACTACGCCGCTTTAGAGCATCTGACGCCGGGTCAGCCGTTCGCGCAGTTCATGGATTTAGTCAATAGCTTCGGTGAAAAGCGCGGCATGAAAAGCCAACTGCTCATGCACGGGCGCGGTTACGGCGACGACGGCCCGCTCTTCACGCCGCAAAACCGCGGCGGGCGCAATCGCGACCTGCTGATCGAAAAAGATTGCGTGTTCATCGTCAAGCCGATTGCGCACAGCGCGGACGGAACATTCGATACCAGTTGGGGCGGCTGCGTGCTCGTGACGGAAAACGGCGGAGAGCCTCTGGTGAAGCGCACGCCGGGAATGGTGTCGATCAGTTAGAAAGGGTTTAGGTTTTGGGTGTTGGGTTTCGGGCTTAACTTGGAACCCGGAAGTCGGAACAGCAATCCGAAGGAGAGCTTTCATGCCTTGGACAGCACCGCCGGGAGCCGGCGCGACGGTACACATCTGGAATGGTTATTCGCTTGGGGAGCGCGACCGGCGCTGGAAAGCGGTGAGAGAAAATGCCGGTAACGCCGGCTTCGACTGTATTCTAATCCCGTTGGGCAATGGAGCGGACGGACGCTACATGACGCAGCTCCGATGCTCGGCCATGGCACTCCCGACCGATGGCCGCGCGCCGATTATTATTGCTGACCGCAGCTCCACTAACGCATGGGTGCCGGAGCCTTGGCAAACCGGCCGCGAATGGGCTGAGCCGATGGGCGAGGCACTGCTCGATTTAGGCATGGACCGCGCGCGGGTCGGCGTTGCCGGCTTAAAAGGCGGCTCGGTCACGCATTGCAGCTCGATCGACGGCGTGGTGAATCACACCGCGCTCGAATATGTGAAGAGCAAACTGCCGAACGCGACTTTCGATGATGCGACGGACGTTGTCGGCTTCGCGCGCTACGTCAAAAGCGCAGAAGAAATCGCATTTGTGCGAGAATCGGCGCAGGTTGCCTCAGCCGGACTCGATACGTTCATCAAGCTCGCGCGCCCCGGTGTGGACGCCGGCGCGCTCTATTCCGACGCGCTGTCACGCCTGCTCGAGCTGCGCAGAGAATATTTTCCATTGACTCTGACCATCGATTCCATCGGCGCGCGAAAACCCAAACGCTACGTCAATCCGCCGATTGGGCGGCGCCTCGAGCCCAACGCGCTGATCACCGACGAAATCAACGCGATTCGCGGCGCGCAACTGACACAAGTGTGCCAACCGATATTGCTCGGCAAAATTCCCGACGAGTGGAAACCGGTGATCGCGCTGCATAAAGAAGTCTATGAAGCGGGCGCGGCGATGATCAAGCCAGGCACGACGTTTCGCGCGTTGAGCGATTTCGTAAATGGCTTCGGCGCCAAACGTGGAATGAAAACAGTCATGCAGCTGCAAGGCTGCGGCTATGGCGACGATGGGCCGCTGTTCACCGCGAAGGCGCGTAGCGACCGTGTGCGCGATTTACCGATTGAAAAAGGCAACGTGCTTGTCTGGAAGCCGCTGGCGATGTCGGCCGATGAAAAGATTCAATTCAGTTTCGGCGGGCCGGTGATCGTCGGGGAGCGTGGCTGGGAAACGCTTTTTAAGCGCGAGCACGGGATGGTGGCGATTGCTTGAGCAGCTTGAGCGGCGGCTTGATGTTTGGATCTGTGTTCACAACCGCCGCCTTGATCTTGATTGCTCACGGGTATTCAGGCGAAGCACAAGAGCTTAAGAGAATCACGATGGGGTATCCTTCGCTAGCTTTCACGCAGAGCCATATTTGGGTGGCGAAGGAACAGGGGTTATTTCGAAAATACGGTCTGGAAGTCGATCCGGTTTTTTTGCGTGGGGGCCAGGTAGCGACGCAAGCGCTCGCCACCGGCGAACCGCCAATCGTGAATGTCGGCACGGTGATTCAAGCGAATCTCACCGGTTACAATCTAGTGCTTATCATCAGCATGGAAAACAAATTCTACCAGGTCGTGTTCGTTCGCCCGGGCATTAGCAGCCTAGAACAACTGAAGGGTAAAAAATTGGGCATCAGCGGCTTTGGCTCGATCACGCATTACGCTGCGCAGATTCTGCTCAAGCACCTCAATCTGGAGCCCAACAAAGACGTTGCATTGATCGCCGGCGGTCCGGATGCCGAGCGGCTGGGAGCGATGAGCGCGGGCAAGATCGACGCGTCATTTTTCAATTTATCGACGGCGCCGATCGCGAGAAAAATGGGCTTCGTCGATTTACTCCAGATCGCCGACTTGGGGGTCGAAGTGCAGGGCAACGGCCTGGCGACTTCGCGCGCCTATTTGAAAACCAATCGCGATACGGTGAAGAACGCGATGAAAGGATATCTGGAAGCGATTCACTTCATTCACGCCAACAAAGCCGAGTCGCAGAAAGTCTTCGCCAAATATATGCGCACCAACGATCCCGAGGTGCTGGAAACGTCGTATCAGAATTACGTGAAGACAATCCCGCGCAAACCGGCTTTCACGCCGAAGGGCATTCAGTTCATCCTCGACATGCTGGCGCCGCAAATGCCGCAAGCGAAGACTGCCAAGCCGGAGCAGTTCTTCGATGCGAGCCTGATGAATGAACTGGAGAAAGAAGGATTCTTTGTTGAAATGGCGAAACGGTATCCGGCGAAGTAGGAACGAGTTCCGTAACGGTCAAAATGTTTTGCTTCCTTCCGGCGGTTTTACGTCAAACATTCTAATGGCTTCGACAAGCTTTGCGCGGCCGAATTCGCTCTCCATCCGCGCGAATAGCTCATCCGGCAGCGTATGTTCGTGCAGCAGCGTGCGGGTGAACTGGACCAGCAGTCGCTCTTTGCCGGCGAATTTGTCGACGGGGGCTTTCGTGCGTAGGGCTTCGATGACTTCCGGCCGGATCCCGACGTTATGGGCGCGGATCTCGTGGCGCGACCAGGCGTAACGCGCGTCGACTTCGCGCGCCGCGGTCAGGATGATGATCTCGCGATCGGCGTCTGCGAGCAGAGAATGATCGCGGAAGTAATCTTCGGTTGCCGCCAAGTGATCGGCCATTGCCGGGGAATGCATCAACATGGAATAGGGGCCGCCACCGCCGCTGCGCTTGGCGTGAATGCGGTCCCAGATTTGCTGATGATCGGACGTGAGGTCTTCTCGTTTTACGGCTGGCAGTCGGCTCATATTTGCTCCTTAGCGCAAGGTCATCGTTAGATTCATCAACTTCAACGCGGCGCGTCCGGCGATGCCATAGGGATTGCCTATGGTTTCTTGCATTTCGAAGTGATTGAAGCCTTCGCCGATAATCAGCTCGACCGGTTTGCCCGCGGCTTTCACCGCGGCGGCGAAATCGCGATTCTGCCGCTGGAACTCGGGAGTCTCCTGAGTACCGTAGGCGACGATGATCGGCGCGTTCAGTTTATCTAAATGACGCTGTGAGCTGAGCGCTTGCTCGATCTCATCGGTAAAATTGACGTATTCGCTTCGCTTCGAAAGTCTGACCGGTTTCAAATCGTACATACCACTGACCAAGAGTCCGCCTTTGATGACATTCGCAGGCAAGCCGAAATCTTTCTGCCAATCGGTGACGAGAGTGCATCCGGCGAGATGCGCGCCGGAGGAATGCCCGGTGATGTAGATGAGATTCGGATCGCCGCCGAAGTTCGCTGCGTGCTTGTGCACCCAGGCGACAGCGCTGCGAACTTGCTGCGCCATCGGCATTAGATTGCCGCCGGTGTTATGTACCTGAACAAAGTCGGGTATGACAAAGTGGGCGCCGGCGTTGATAAACATTTCCGCCAAATAGGCGGAGTCTCTCGCTTGACCGTTGCGCCACGCGCCGCCGTGGATGAAGATGTTTATGGGCGCGTTTGGCCGCGAAGTTTTGTAGATGTCGAGCTTTTCATCTTCGGATGCTCCATAAGCAATGCGCTCCGGCGTGACCCGTTTCAGCATCGCTTCGCTGGCAAGCCTGCGTCTGGTAGCGATAAGTGGTTGGTTGGGTGCGTAAACGGTCTGATCGTAAGCGTCGTCAAGCTCTTTTTGGTCCATGTCGAGCCACACGAGCGGACCTTTCACGCGGGATGAGGATTGCGACATAGTTTGTGCCGTAGTGAAATATTCAGCCATGGTGATTTCCTGCCGTGGAGTGGTTCCTATCGTTCAAATCGTTCAAGACGTTCAAATGGTTCAAAACGTTTAGCACGCAAAGGTCAACGCCATGCAATGCGACGACTTAGTTGATACCGTAGAACCTTTTCGCGTTGGTCGCTAAAATAGCTGCCTTGTCCGCTTGGTTGACGTCTACGCGCGCGAGCAACTCGTCGATCTCGTGGCGGCAATGCCTGGCGTCGAAGCTTTCGTGCGGAAAATCGGTGGCGAAAAGAAACGGCTCGTTACCCGCTTCTTGGATGGCAAATCCCAAGCCGCGGTCATCGCAATCGAAGCCGACAAAAATTCTGCCTGCCTTCACATGGCGGCGGAAGTATTCGCTCGCCATGACGTCGGGTTGAGAGCTCGGCAAGAACTTGCCGTCGATATCGACCTGCAAATGGTGCGGATAGGA
>VBKX01000424.1 GCA_005879435.1 Deltaproteobacteria bacterium | reverse complement strand
GCGCCGCTTGAAAAGCGACGTGGGCGATGCGCTCGATCTCCGGCGTCGTGTACACTTCCGTGTTGACGCCACGTTCGGTGCCGTCCGGCAGTTTGGTAATACCTTTGGGCTGGCCAAAATAGATCCCGCCGGTCAGCTCGCGCACGACCAAGAGATCGGTTCCCTCGACCACCTCGCGCTTGAGCGTCGACGCCGAGGCGAGCGCTGAAAATAACTTCACTGGGCGAAGGTTGGCGAATAAACCGAGCTCTTGGCGTAGTGCCAATAGCGCTCTTTCAGGGCGAATCGAGTAATCGAGCCCGTCCCACTTGGGACCGCCCATGGCGCCGAGCAATACTGCGTCACTCTGCTTGGTTAAATTAAGAACCGAATCGATGAGCGGCTTACGGTGCGCGTCGATGGATGCGCCACCGACGATTCCCTCCTCAAGCGCAACGTTAAACCCGTAAAGCTTCGCCACCTGCTCGAGGACCTGAGTCCCCTCGCCCATCACCTCCGGTCCGATACCGTCTCCCGGTAAAACCGCAATCTTGTAGCTCATGGTCCCTCTCTCTCCACCTCGTGGCGATAATGTCTCCGTCCTTCCAGTTTGTTGAGCGCGTTGATGTAAGCCAGCGCGCTCGCCATGATGATATCGGTGTGCGCCCCCTGACCCGAGACGCGAACGCCGTCATCCTCGATCACACAAGACACTTCGCCTTGAGCATCCGTGCCGCCGGTGATCGCGTTGACCGAGTAGCGCACCAGCTGGGATTGCGAGCCTGTGATCTTTGTAATGACCTTATAACAAGCATCGACGACACCGTCGCCGGATGCATGATCCGTTATTTCGCCGCCGTCCACGCGCAGCTTCACCGTCGCGGATGGAATACCGTCGGAGCTCGAGTTCACGTTCATGTAGAGCAGTTCGAATTTATCCGGCCGGCCCGGCACGCGCAGAATCTCCTCGGCGACGATCGCTTCGATATCCTCGTCGTAGACATTTTTCTTTTTGTCGGCGAGCTCCTTAAAACGCAAAAACGCCCGGTTCATGTCCTCTTTGCTCAAGTTAAAGCCCAAGTGCTTCAAGCGCTCATCGAACGCATGACGGCCTGAGTGCTTGCCCATCACCAGACGATTGCCGGGGATGCCGATCGACTCCGGCGTCATGATCTCGTAAGTCTGCTTGTGCTTGAGCACGCCGTCCTGATGGATGCCCGCCTCGTGTGCAAAGGCATTGTCGCCGACGACCGGTTTGTTGATCGGAATCGGAATACCCGTGACCTGCGAAACCAGACGCGAAGTTGGATAGAGTTGCTCGCTGGTAATGTTCGTATCGAGATCGAGATAGTTCTTGCGCGTGCGCAGCGCCATGACGACTTCTTCCAATGAGGTATTGCCGGCGCGCTCACCGATACCGTTGATCGTGCACTCGATTTGCCGCGCGCCGTTATGCACGGCGGCAAGAGAATTCGCCACGGCAAGGCCCAAATCATTGTGGCAATGGGCGCTCCAGATGACCCGGTCACCGCCTGCCGTCCGTTCGATCAGATTTGCCAGCAAGGCGCCGAACTCCGAAGGGATCGCGTATCCGGTGGTATCTGGGACGTTGATCACCTTAGCGCCGGCGCGAATGACTTCGCGAAATACTTGGATCAAGAACTGCAGGTCGCTGCGCGAAGCGTCCTCCGCGGAGAACTCCACATAATCGGTAAACTTCTTGGCGAGGCTGACTGCCTTGACGGCGGCTTCCACCACCTGCTCTCGGTTCATTCTAAGTTTGTGCTTCAGATGAATGTCGGAAGTCGCGATGAATGTGTGAATCCCGGGATTTTTTGCCTGTTCGACCGCCTTCAGCGCCCGCTCGATATCGCCGTCCTGGGCGCGCGCGAGACTGACGACCCGAGGGCGTGAAACTTCTTGACACACCCGGCGCACGGAATCGAAATCGCCGTCCGACGACGCCGCGAAGCCGGCTTCGATCACATCGACGCCAAGCTTTTCCAGTTGTCGAGCGATAACGACTTTTTGTTCCGCTGTCATGCTTGCTCCCGGCGACTGCTCGCCGTCGCGCAGTGTGGTATCGAAAATCTGTACTACGTTTTGGTTGTCGACGTTTGCCATTTTATAATCTCCTCGATGGTTGATCCGTTGGCTCGCCCAGAAACAGAAACTCCCGCGGCAGGGCCAACGGGAGTATCAAATTCACTTCTGACTGAGCCAGGATCTCACGGCATCGCTTGCGCCGCCTCCCGTCTCCTCTCCCGCCGGTGCTTGTAGGTCGTTAAGCACCATAACAGAGGTCCGGATAACGTGTACAGTAAGACAATCGTGAAGAACATAAGATGCCGCTCGGCAATAATCAGTGTAATCAAAATGAATCCGGAAACCAACATCCAAATCGGATGGCGCCTTCTAACATCGTTATTTTTCAAACTGAAGTACGGAATATTGCTTACCATCAAACCCGCCAAGCCGTAAATCACCAACAACAGCGTCAAGTGGCGGCTCGGCGAACCTTCTCCGCCCAAGTAATAATAGAGAATCACCGTAGAAGTAATCATTTGTGCCGCCGCGGGAATCGGCAGACCGACAAAATGACTCTTGGATGCGCCTAGCGCCTGAACGTTGAAACGGGACAATCTCAGCGCCCCGCAAACGACGTAGGTGCACGCCGCCAGCCAACCCCAGTGCGGGCGCAACCCCGAAGGAAACAACATCCGCCAAAGAATCAAACTCCAGGCCAAACTGACTGGTGGTGCGGGTCAATCGTGCGGCATAGCCATCAATGCCGTCGAATACGTTCGCCAATAAAATGAGCAACGCGGCGGTAACGTAATCGCCGCGAAAAGTGGCGATAATGGAGAAAAAGCCGCACATGAGATTGCCCGCGGTGAACAAGCTCGGGATAAGATAAACGCCCCGGCGCAGCTTGTCCTTGGGCATGCGATGCCGCAGCGGCACCCGCTGCCTGCCGCGCCGTCGCAATAAGCGAACTTTGCCGTTCTCCTGCAATGGGTTTGGTTCCGGAGCATTCATGGCGTTCATACAAACCTCCCCAGGATCGTTTCTCCCCCCTTGACTCGTTGTCCTTCGGTGACTTCGATGCGGCAATCGCGCGGCAAATAGGCGTCCGTGCGCGAGCCAAACATGATGAGACCAAAGCGATCACCGCGCTTAACATTGTCGCCGCGCTTAACGCGGCAAACGATCCGGCGCGCTACTACACCCGCGATTTGCACAACCCCCAACGTACGGCCCTGATCATCAACGACCTTTAAAGCGTTCCGTTCGTTGTGCGCGGACGCTTCTTCCTTGTAGGCCGCGAGGAATTTTCCCCGCTGGTAGCTTACCTCTTCGATTTTACCTGTAACCGGACTCCGATTGATATGCACGTCGAGGGGCGAAAGAAAAATACTCACTCGTGCCACCGCCTCGCCAAATTTTGGATCGGCTTTAATATCGACGATGCTCACTACTTTACCATCAGCGGGAGACACGATTAGCCCCTCCCCCGTTGGAATCGTTCGCTCCGGATCGCGAAAAAAACCAACGATGGCTAGCGTACATACCCCAAGTATAACACCTATCGCCACCCAGCCAAGCACGAACGTTAGAGTAGTTACAACTGCCGCCGTCACAATGAGTGGATAACCTTCCCGAGCGATTTTCATTCGCTTTCACAGCCTGTCTCGTTCAGATGGCGACGCTTAGTTCCGGCTCTTATCCACGAGACGATTCTGCGCCAGCCATGGCATCATGGCGCGCAAGCCATCGCCGACTTTTTCGAGCGGATGATTGGCGGCTTCTTTACGCAGCTCGGTGAAATGAGGCATGCCGCATTTATACTCATTGATCCACTCTTCGGCGAATTTGCCGGACTGGATATCTTTAAGAATCTGCTGCATCGCCTCGCGCACCTCGGGTCCGATGACTCGTTTCCCGCGCGTCAAGTCGCCGTACTCCGCCGTGTTGCTGATCGAATAGCGCATGTTGGTCAAACCGCCTTCGTAAATCAAATCGACAATCAGCTTAACTTCATGGACGCATTCAAAGTACGCCATCTCCGGCGGATAACCCGCGTTGACCAGTGTTTCATAACCCGCTTGGATCAGCTCGCAAAGGCCGCCGCACAAAACCGATTGCTCGCCGAAGAGATCGGTTTCAGTTTCGTCTTTGAACGTCGTCTCGATCACGGCTGCTCTCGCGCCGCCGAGCGCGCTGCCATAAGCCAAGCCAATGTTTTTTGTGTTTCCCGACGGATCTTGGTGCACCGCCAACAAACACGGCACGCCGCGGCCCTTTTGATATTCGCTGCGCACTAAATGTCCCGGTCCTTTGGGAGCGACCATGAAAACATTTACGCCGGCGGGCGGCACTATTCGCTTGAAGTGAATATTGAAACCATGACCGAATGCCAGGTAGTTGCCGTTCTTAAGCCCCGGCTTGATTTCCTTCTCGTAAGCGTCGCCTTGCAGCTCGTCGGGCAATAAAATCATCACGATGTCCGCTGACGCCGCGGCTTCTGCTGTCTCCGCGACTTTAAGGCCCGCTTTTTCGGCCTTTGGCCATGAATTGCTGCCGCGCCGCAGACCGACGACGACTTCAACGCCTGAATCACGCAGGTTGTTCGCGTGCGCGTGACCCTGGCTGCCATATCCAAGAACCGCGACTTTCTTGCCCTTCAGGACACTCAGATCGGCGTCTCGATCATAATAAACTTGCATCTTTTTTCTCCTCTTGGGTTAAGGTTTCTAATATGCCGGTTGCTTATTGGTAAGTCAATCGCAAGTATCCGTAAGACAACAACTAATTGAAATAACGCTAGACAAGACTACGTCCATCCTAGGCTTGGTGTTGTAAGCTTGCTGTTCAGTAACTAAAGTGAAAATAAAACTATGTAAGAGGTCAAGAGAAGCTGCAGCTGAATCCGCAAAAAACTCTACTATGGGTTTGGCTGGAAGCACAAAGGAAAAGACGTGAGAATCTTCCATGAAACGATTAGCTAAACATTTCACAATATCGATGGCGGCGCTCGCACTTTTTTCTGCGGCGTCCTGCGGCAAATCAGATGAAAAATCTGAAGGACCGGCGGAGCGATCCGGCGCGAGGATGGGAAGAGCCATCGATCAAGCCGTAGAAAAAGCCCGGCCAGCCGTGGAGAGAGCGGGCAAGACCCTCAAAGAAACCGGTGAAAGAGTCAAAGAAGAGGTTTCCGAGACCGTCGATAGGATCAAAGAAAGCGCTAAGAGCGCCGCCGAAAAAATCCCAGACGACAAAAAGTAAAGGAATCGCGAAGCCGAGAGTCATCAGTGCAAAGATTAAAGTCAAATCGTAGGCCTGGCATCGTTGTCGCACCGAGGTCGCTCTCGGGCTGAGCGTCGGGATCGTCCTCACTTCTGGCTTCTCGCGGGATGTTCAAATCGAACGCAACTTGCGCCGCGAGCGGGCACTGACGAACGCCGAGTGACGCTGTTCTGACATCGAGTCGCGGGTTAATTGAAACGGACCAGAACTGCCGGGAAGATGTCAGTTTTTTAGCAACGCCGGCTCGCGCCGCGGCGATGCGGTTCGCGTTGTTTCTCGGGAAATCGCGATCCGGCCGGTGCGAACCAAGTCTTTAATTCCTAGCGGCTTGAGCATGTTGATCATCGCTTCCACCTTATCGACGTCACCGGTGATCTCGATGGTGTACGTATTGGGCGAAGAATCGACGATCTTGGCACGGAAAATGTCCGCCAGCCGAATGGCTTCATCGCGATGCTCGGGCTTGGTATGCACTTTGATCAGCGCCGTTTCCCGGTCGAGAAAATGAGTCTCGGTGAGATCGACGACCTTCAGCACTTCAACGACTTTGTTGAGTTGCTTCATGATCTGCTCGATGATCCGGTCGTCGCCGACGGTGACGATGGTGATCATCGACGTCGTTGGATCTAACGTGGGAGCAACGGACAAACTTTCGATGTTATAGCCACGGGCGCTGAACAGGCCCGCAACTCTGGCGAGAACGCCAAACTTGTTCTCCACAAGAACCGATATGATATGTTCCATCCGCGAAAATCATCAGGCAGGAAGAACGCCCTCCCCCTCATCACCCTTTCTCTTATGTGCTCCGCCTTTTTTCGCAACCTTGAGCCCGGGCGGATCTTCAAGCATCATTTCATGTTGCGCGCCACCGGCGGGAATCATCGGGTAGCAGTTTTCATACGGGTCGGTATGGATATCCATCAGCACCGGCCCTTTGTGCTTTAAACCATCTTTCAGAACCGGTTCAACTTCGTTGGGTTTAACCGCACGCAATCCTTTGATGCCATACGCATCCGCAAGCTTCACGAAATCCGGCATCTTTCCCAAGAGGCTCGCCGAGTAACGACCTTCGTAGAAAAGATCCTGCCATTGCCGCACCATGCCGTGTACGCCGTTATTGAGCAAAACTATCTTAACCGGCAATTTGCGCTCGGCAGCAACCACCAACTCCTGCAGGTTCATCTGGAAGCTGCCTTCACTGGTGATGCAGAGGACTTGCCGATCGGGGAATGCGACCTGCGCGCCGATCGCGGCGGGAAAACCGAAACCCATGGTGCCGAGTCCTCCAGACGTCAACCACGTCCGCGGTCGGTTTCCCTTGAAATACTGCGCCGCGAACATCTGATGCTGACCGACATCCGTGGCGACGATCGCTTCGTGTTTAGTCAGCTGGTAAAGCTTTTCGATCACGAATTGCGGCTTGATGATCTTTTCATCCTGCTTATAGACAAGCGGATGCGCCTTTCTCCATTCCTCGACTTGCTGGATCCACGGCGCTCTTAATGCCTTGATCTGCGCGGGGTTGCCGTCGAGCGAGCGAAGAATTACGTTCAGTTGGCGCAAGACTGCTTTCACGTCGCCGACGATGGGAATGTGCGCGTGGAAGGTCTTCTTGATCGACGTGGGATCGATGTCGATATGAATGACGCGCGCCACGGGACAAAACTCCGAGAGCTTGCCCGTGACCCGGTCATCAAAGCGTGCTCCGACCGCAATCAACAGATCGGAGTAGTGCATCGCCATGTTGGTCCAGTAGCCGCCATGCATGCAGAGCATGATGAGCGTCATCGTGACCGGGATTTGCGTAATCTCCGCGAGCTCACGGATTTCATCGGCTGCGTCTGAAAAAATCGCTCCGCCGCCGACGTAGATCATCGCCTTTTTGGCCTTCATGATCTCTTCGGCGGCCTGCTTGATTTGGTTTTTGTTGCCGCCGACCGTCGGATTGTAGCCGCGCAAGTTGACCTTGTCCGGATACTTAAATTCGGCCTTTGCCGTGCTCACGTCTTTGGGAATATCCACCAACACCGGACCCGGCCTGCCGCTTGTGGCGATATAAAAAGCTTCCTTGATCGTCTGGGCGAGATCATTGACGTCTTTCACCAGAACGTTATGTTTGGTGCACGGACGACTGATGCCGACATTATCGGCTTCTTGGAACGCGTCATTGCCGATGAGATCGGTGGAAACCTGCCCCGTGAATGCAACGAGCGGAACTGAGTCCATGTATGCATCGGCCAAACCGGTAACGATGTTGGTCATACCCGGGCCGGACGTGACCAAAACGACGCCGGCTTTGCCTGTTGCCTTCGCATATCCTTCAGCCATGTGAGCCGCGCCCTGTTCGTGGCGGGTCAAGACCAGATCCAGATCTTTTTGCTGGCAGAGAACGTCGAATATCTTCAAAACCACTCCGCCGGGCAAACCAAAAATCGTTTTGACCCCCTCGCGTCTGAGCGACTCACAAAATATTTCCGCTCCGGTCAATTTCATTATCAAAGCTCCCTACTGAGCCGCGCCGGCTTGGCGATGCCTCCCCAGGATTTCCATCATGCGGTCTTTGCCGACGAGCTTCAGTTTTTGGATTTTTTTCATCTCCACTTCTTCTTCCGGCGTCAGATAATGCTTGTGTTGAAACTCCGCGAGCTTCTTTTCGAGCTCCCGGTGTTCATCGTAAAACTTCTTCAGCTCTGGGTCCTTGTCCAGCAGGGAGACAATCGCGTGTTCATCTTTAGTTTCCATACGGCGGCCTCCTTTTTTAGATCAAAAAATTTTTCGGCGGAAGTCAATCTAACTTACGCTATTATCTTTGTCAACGAAGTTTCCGCCAAGATTTTCAACAAGTTAGATTGCTTTTCTTAGTTTCCGCCGCTGGCCGGCGCAGATAAACCGGTGCCAGCGTACCGACATCCTCGACCGACTGCGTTATCATCCGCGAGTGGGCAATCATGGCAATCCCCGATGCCACCGATGGATAATTCTCGCCTGCGGATAAGAGCGCGGTCGCGCCGAACGCGTCGGATAGCAATTTTTCATAGGCCTTGGCGCCGTCGCCAATAACCAATAGCGACGCACCGTCCGCCGCGCAAGAATGATGATT
>VBKX01000423.1 GCA_005879435.1 Deltaproteobacteria bacterium | reverse complement strand
CAACTGGATGTTGGCGATTGGGTCATGGCGATCGGCAATCCTTTCGGTTTGGAACATACGGTGACGGCGGGGATCGTCAGCGCCAAGGGGCGTGTGATCGGAGCCGGTCCCTATGACAACTTTATTCAGACCGATGCTTCGATCAATCCGGGGAACAGCGGCGGACCTTTGATCAATGCCGCCGGGGAAGTCGTGGGCGTCAATAGCGCGATCTTCAGTCAATCCGGCGGCAATGTCGGCATAGGCTTTGCCATTCCGATCGATCTCGCGAAAAAAGTCGTTGAACAGTTGCGCAAGAACGGCCGCGTCGTGCGCGGCTGGCTCGGCGTGCGCGCGCAGGACGTGACTCCCGCCATCGCGCAATCCCTCGGTCTTACACGAAGCCCAGGCGAAATGGCCGTAGTGACGGAAGTCACTGAAAATAGCCCGGCCGCGGACGCCGGAGTGAAGACCGGCGATATTATCGTAGAGTTCAATGGCAAACCGGTGCCCAAGAGCCACGACTTTCCCGGCGTGATTGCCGACACGCCGCCGGGCCAGCGGATCACGTTGAAAATCATCCACGAAAAGAAAGAGCAAACAGTGGCGGTAAAGATCGGCGAGCTCGCGGATGAAAATGATCCGAATCAGCAGCTTGAAGCGCGCGATCCGGAGTTGGGACTGCGGGTTCAGAGAATCACGCCCGAAGCGGCGCGCCGTTTAGGGCTGACGTCGTCGCGAGGCGTCTTGGTGATCGAAGTGCTGCCGGGCAGTCCCGCGGATCAAGTGGGCGTCGAGCCGGCGGATGTGATCCGAGAAGTCAATCAGCGGCCGGTGACCAACGTCAAAGATTTTGAACGGGCAACCCGCCAAGGGCGACGCGGCGATCGCATTCTGCTGCTTGTGCAGCGGGGCGATAACGCGGTATTCTTTGCCGTGAAGCGTAAGAGTTAGGAGGAAACATGTTTGGACTTGGAGTGCCGGAACTCATGGTGATATTAGTGATCGCGCTGGTGATCTTCGGTCCGAGCAAGCTGCCGCAAATCGGCAGCGGACTCGGAAAGGCGATCCGCGATTTCAAAAAAGGCGTTACAGGCGGCGAAGACGACGAAGCCAACAACAAAGATGCGAAGAAGGAAAACTCCAAAGATTTGCCGCGCTAACGATGCTGCCAAAATGGTTTAGTTTTTTGCCCTGGAAACAGGGACGACGTCTCGATTGACGTCGAATCTCCCCTATCTCTGCTAACTGTTGTCCGTCCCGCAAAAAGATTGAACGCGGCGAGTCGACCGCGGCCATCCCTCGATCATTTTTTTCCCTCGTGGATTCCCGGAGTTTAACGGTAGTCTGAAGCGACGCGGAAAGCGTGAGGAAATGTAGCTTACGGGGGGCGCTGGCGCTAGAGCTCGCGCGTGGTAACGAATCTGTTCTTTTCTTTTCGAAACAGCAGCACCGTGTAAAGGGAAGTTTTGTTGAGCTTATAAATCTTTTCGACCTTGAGATTGCTGGTTTCTATGAAGGGCTTTAATTTGAGATCCGTGCGCCATCCCAGCCATCTCGTGATCGGGTCTAAAGCCTGGGTGAGTGTTCCGAGCAGCGGAACCTCGCTGGTGAAATGATTCACGATCACTATCCTGCCGCCAGGTTTACATACCCGGTTGGCCTCGGCGATCATGCGGACGGGATCCGGCACGACCGTGACGACGTGAAACGCCATGACGTAATCAAAAGCGTTGTCGGGAAACTGCAGGTCGAGGGCATCCATCTCGAGGACTTTGAAATGCGACCAACCGTTCTCCTGAATTTACTGCCGCGCACGCGCCAACATGTCCGGAGCTAAGTCGACGCCGGTGATTTCACAATGGGTTGGGTACGCGGGAAAAGATGTTCCCGTGCCCGCACCGACTTCGAGAATCCTCGCGCCCGGCGGAATGTCGAGATCCTCGATGACTCGTTCCAAACGGCTATAAAAAATTTTACCGAAAACTTTGTCGTAAAGGGGGGCTAACTCCGAGTAAAGCTTGCTCTCGTGTGCCTCGATGTCGACCATTTTCCCCACCTCCAAACCCCCCCGGACTATGCGTCGCGGATATCCTTGGGCTGTTTCTTGTAAAAAACAGAAATATCGCGACGGCGGAAGCGCCACTGCTTTCCTTTTTTGAAGGCCGGTAAAATATTTTTGCGGGCAAACTCATTCACCGTATCCGGGCTCATGTCCAGAATGGCGGCGACTTGCTTGCTGTTGAGCAACTCCTCTTCTCTCTCCAACATAAATCTCCCCTGAACGATGCGTCGATGTTTGTAGGCAAAAAGTCTGTTTTATCTAACAAGTTCACTCTGGGCTGTCAAGGCAAGAATTGGTTCTTACGCGCTGTCACTGAAAGCAAATCTCGCTAGGCGCCGTTCAAATTGAGCCGCTTTAACGTAAAGCACAGCTTTGGCGCTTTTGTTCGAGCGCTCAACCTTTTTGCGTGCGCTCAGATTACGCATTCGCAAAAACACGTATCGGTAAAATCATCATGTCGCGTCCGGCGAATTGGAGCCGTTGCTGTAAAGTGAACGGCGTATGATTGTGCAGCAAGCGCGTGAAGAAGTTTTCTCTTTCGAACACGAGCCTGCCGCTGAAAAAAACCGTGCGGGGAAATTCCTTCGCTACGGAATCGCATAGTACTTCGAGCTCCGCGATGAGATCGACTCCCAACTCGTAGCGGTATTCAGCGTACCTACCCAAACAATTGGCATATTCAACGAAACTCTTGAGGGTCTCCTCGGTTTTCCGCTTTAGGCTCTCAACTTCACTGTGACCTTTGAATTGTCCCGTGTCAATGACGCCGACCGAAATGAATACGACATTTCTGAAGTGATTCGGGAACAGTCGCTGGATGTTGAGCAAGGTGTGAACCGCGATACCGTCGAAATCGCGGACGATGAGCGCAGCGGTCGGCGCGTTTGGTGATTTTTGCGGTACCGGTTCCTTGAGGTTCGGTTGAAACGGAATCGTGAGGAGCGTATCGTCCAGGCTCTTGAGGGCGGACCTAACCCGATCATAATGGGACTTGATATATTGACAACCGAGCACGAACGCGAGTGTCACAAGCAAAGTGACCCAGCCGCCTTCGGCAAATTTGGTTGTAGTGGTGACGAACAGAATGATTCCCGTAAGCAACAGACCGAAGCCGTTGATGCCCAGCCTGTGCGACCATCTTTGTTCGGACCGTCGGACCTCCCACCAGTGTCGGCACATGCCCAGCTGGGACAGAGTGAAAGTTAGAAAGACGTTGATGCTGTACATGACGACCAGGAGCCTCACGTCGCCGTGGCTGTAAAGCAGAAAAGCCAGAGACGCCAAACCCATGAACCATACGCCGTTACGCGTAACCAGCTGATCACTCAAATGTGATAGGCGATGCGGTACCCAGGAATCAAGCGACATGTTCGAGAGCACGCGCGGCCCGTCAAGAAATCCCGCTTGCGCAGCGACGACCAGGAGGGCTGCTTCGGTGATGAGAATCAAAACGACCAACGACGCCGTCGTCGAGGATTCAGCGCCGAAAAAACCGGCGAAGATCCCTGAAAACAGGCTTGCGTTCAACGTCTTGCCGGGTTCATGTTTGACTTGATCTAAAAGATAACAAAGCAAAATCCCGCTCGCCGTAAAAGCCAGCGACGTGGCCATGTAGAGCATGGTTTTCTTGCCGGTCGCGACGCGTGGTTCGCGCAGGATTTGCAGACCGTTACTGACCGCTTCGATACCGGTGTAGGTGCCGCCGCCAAGGCTGTAGGCGTGGAGCAGTATCGCCAGGGTCGCCAACAGGCCGATGGTCTGCACGTCACTGGCGATCTCCCTGTACGAGTTGCCGACGACGGCGGGCAGATTGCTCAAATGGGAACCGATCCCGAGAGCGATCCCGACCACATGCATGGCGATGAATAGCAGAAAGATCGGCAAGAGGAAAAGGACAGATTCTTTCACGCCGCGCAGGTTTAAAAAAATAAGTGCGAAGATGAGCAGCACCTCGGCGAAAATCTTGAACGGCTGATAATTGATCGGCAGGAAACTGAACAGAGCATCGGCGCTGCTGGCGATCGATATCGTGATCGTCAGCATATAGTCGACGACGAGCGCCGAGCCGGAAATCAAGCCTGCTTTGGGCCCCAACAATTTCGTCGCGACGAGATAGCCGCCCCCACCCGTGGGGAAAAGCTCGATAATTTGCGCATAGCTGGCAGAGATGACGAAGACGGTAACCGCCATTAATAACGCGAGCGGCAGGGCGAGGTAGAAATGCTCGCCGAGGGCGAGATAGGCCTCCTCGGGGCCATATGCGGATGAGCTCAGACCGTCGGCACCCAAACCCACCCAGGCCAAAAATGCCACCAAAGATATTTGGTGGAAAACTTTGGGGTCGAGCGGATCTTTGGGCTTGCCGAAAAGTAATTCCTTGAGGGATGCGATGCGCGTACTAGCCACTGGAGTTGTCGATATCTTTATCAGCAATCTTCAAGTTTGTGAAACCGAAGCCGCGCCGGTTCGCGGCAACGCAAGTAAATCTCCAGTGTTCTCAATCCCTTGCACCTCAGAATAACTTCCTCTAGCATGACTCAAAATCTGTCAACGGCGCTATTCGGTGCGGCTTGAAAGCGTGCCGCGGTTTCACTGATGTCCCTCTCCCCATGAGAAAAGTCCTGAAGCTGATCGGTTTCATCAGCGCAACGCTCATTCTGTTTCTTATCGTTTCAAGCTTGGCGTTCTACTATTTGATACGAGTTGGTGAGTTTCGCCGTTTTCTGGTGGACGAGATTCAAAATCAAACCGATTTGAAAGTGCAACTGGGTGCCGCCGACTTGGAGATGGGTTTAATTACGGGGATCGTTTTTCGCGATCTCGCGTTGTCAGAAACCGGCGAGACTCAACCCGTTATCACCGCTGAGCGAATTACTGCACGGGTCGCGCTTTTGCCGCTGTTGCGCAGGCAGGTCATCGTTTACGAGATTCGCTTAGTGCGACCGACGGCGCGGCTCGAGCGAGATGCGGAGGGGCGCTTCGTCCTGGTCGATAAGCTGTTGAATCTGCCGCTCTTGACGCAGCAACATAACGAGTTCAGCTTCGATCTTCATTCGCTGAAAGCCGACGGCGCCGACATTGAATTTGCCGATCATGCGCCGGGGGGCGGCGTCGGGTAATGGCAGCTCGTGAACGCCCATGGAGAGCTGCGGCGCGTGCGCGGACAGGGGCTGCGCGATTTCATGGCCGACCTCTTGAAGCGCCAGCCGTCGGCTGAAGGTGGCGTTGGGCTGGAGTTCGACGTCCGTGGCACGGTTCTCAAAGACAGTTCCAAGTCGAGTCTAAAAGCCCAGGGATATATCGCGTTTCCGCGGGACGTTTTGGCGTTGCACGAGGCACGCTTGAACGCCGATGTCGAGCTTGTGGATTTTCCAGCGACGCTGGTCAAAGAGCTTCTCGGAGCGCGTGCGCCGATCAAGTCCGCGACCGGTCATTTCGCGCAACGCGTCCACGTGGAAGGGAATCCGGCCGAGCAATTACATCTAAGAGGAGACCTTGAGTTCAAACAAGTTTCAGTCGATGCTCCCGAGGTTTTTTTGGCGCCGCTCGTTGGCTCGGATGGCCGCGTTATCTTTGAACTGCATTGGAGCCGGCAGTCCGTGCACGTTCGGCGCGCCGATTTCCGTGTCAATGACATTAAGTTTTCTCTGCAAGGCGAGGTCGACGCATGGGACAGCAAAGATCCGCGTTTCCGCTTGAATCTATCCGGGATGTCGGCGGCGGTTTCGGCTGTGCGCAAATATCTGCCCCTGAAGTTCTTCGAATCGCCGCGACTCGAGAAAATAATCAATGACATACAGGCAGGCCAAATTGACATCAAAAAGGCCGGAATCGACGCGACGCTCGCGCAACTCCGTGGACTGTCTCAGGGCGAAGTTGGGAAGCAAATTTGGTTTGAGGCTGAACTACGGGACATGGCGGGCACTTTGCCCGCAGAGGGTACGTTGCCACTGCGGGGTGTGCAGGGCCGCGTCAGTTTGGCAAATGGAGTTTTTGCGTTTCAAGATTTTCGCGGCAGCTATGGCGATTCACGATTTACCGAGGCGAATGGGACCTCGGTGATGTCAACTTAGCGGAGCTAAAAGAGCAAGCCAAATCCGGCCAGCTGTCGCCTTCAGCGGCAAAAATCGCATCGTCCTTACAGGAAGTCAGCGGTCGCTCCGGGGTCGATTTGGCGCTGAAAGTTTCGGACCATGAGCCAGTGCAGTTCGACGCTAAGGTGATGCTGGATAATGCCCGGTTGCGCTACGACGAGTATGCCTTGAGCGAGCTGCAGGGAGAACTCACGTTTTCGCCGAAAGAGATCAAAGGCGAGAAGATTCGAGCGCAATTAAATGGCTCGCCGGTCCAGATTCAACTCACCTTAGCAGACTACAGCACGGACGAGGGCACTTTTGATTTAGGGATTGAATCGAGTGGCATGAGAGCGGGCGTGCTGACCCGCACGCTGCTCGAAAGCGGCAGCTTGCAGGATCCCGGCCTCGTACGCGGCGCAGTCCGCTACTCCGGGTCGTTTGGCAACAAGAGCAGACGCAGGCTCACGGGTACTTTGGATTTGTTTAACGTGCAGCTTATGGTCCATCCGTTGCTGCAGCCGCTGCGCGAACTTAACGGCAGGATCAAAATAGACGAAAGCGGTATCGACTTTCAGAATATTCACGCCTCTCTCGTCGGATTTCCGGCAAGCGCCAGCGGCCGCTGGCGCTTTAGCGAAAAACCCCAACTGCTTTTCGATTTCGCGGCGCCCAATCTCGACATCACCTATCTGATTTCGCAAATAGATCCGGAGTCGAGCGAGTTTTACGCCAACCTGGTGGCCGACGGTAAAATTACTCTCAACAAAGGCCGGATCAAGAATTTTGAGTTCGGTGATTTGAAAACCAACGCCTCGATCGATCATCGCGTCTGGCGGCTGACCAATCTGACCGCGCGTTCGGTCGGTGGCTCGATCCAGGGTGTGACGACGATTTTTGACAAGCCGGATACGCTTGGCGTGGTCGCCGAACCTCGGGTTCAAGGAGTGCCGATCCAATCTTTTCTCAACTGGTTCGGCGTCACCACCACGGAGATGACCGGTAAGGTCAACCTCACCGGCAAACTCGAGACCGTGGGCAAGAATGATATGGAACGCAAGCAAAATCTGAACGGCGCATTTAGCCTCAAAATCGAGGACGGCACGATCAATCGCATGCGCGTTGTGGTGCAGATTCTCAACTTGCTCGATCTGTCGCGCTGGTTCACCCTGCAGCCGCCGGATCTTACGAAGCTGGGGATCCGCTTCCGCAGCATCACCGGAGACTTCAAGGTGACCAACGGCGTCTATTCCACGGAAAATCTCATCGTCGATAGCAGCGATCTGCGTATGACCGGCGTCGGCAAGATCGACGTGCCCAAAGACCAGGTCGATTTCGTCGTCGCCGTGCGCCCGTTCGCCGGCATCGATGCGGGATTGAGTTACATTCCGCTTCTCGGCCGGAGTGTCGCCGCCATCAAGAATTCCTTTTTGGTGGCGAGCTTCAACATCGGCGGTCGCATCGACGATCCGACGATCACGCCGGCGCCGCTCGGGACACTGTCGGAGTGGTTTTGGGGCGTGCTGGGGATTCCAAAGAATATTATCGGTCTGGGCGAAGGCGAGAAAGTGGAAGAGCCGAAAGAGCCGGCGGAACCGTCGCCAAAATGAATCGCAAATTAACTTTGTACTCGCGCAAGGATTGTTGTCTTTGCGATGATATGAAATCCGTCATCGCTGACGTGGCATCGAAGATTCCGATCGAGGTCGAAGTCATCGACGTGGACAGAGCCGACGAGCTTCGCGAAAAGTTCGGCAACGAGGTTCCAGTGCTGTTCATCGACGGTAGGAAGTCGTTTAAGTATCGAGTGACGGCGAAGGAGTTGGAGAAGCTCCTGAACAAAAACGACCGACCCTGGATTTCACGACTGAGGTTTGGAGCGCGAGGAGGTTAGGGTATGAGGAATAGTTTGTCGATCCTGAGCGCCGTCGCGGGGTTGTTGATTGCCACTGCCGGCGGGACAGCAGACCGTCTTATCGGCGTGCAGTCCGCGCGGGTGATGTCGCAGTCGATGCCGTGGATCGCTCAAGAAACAGGGATTTTTCGCAAGTATAATTTAGAGTTTCCGCTTGTCTATATAGGAACCTCGCCGCTGGCGACGGCGGCGATGCTCGGCGGTGATGCGCAGATTTTGATCGATGGCGGCGTGGGCTTGGTACGCATCGTAGTGGGTGGCAACAACGATCTTGTGTTCATCGCGGGAATCAAAAATCATCTGACCCAGAGCATTCTTGCCAAACCGGAAATCAAAAGGCTGGAGGACCTGCGGGGCAAAAAGATCGGCGTAACGCGCATCGGCGCTACCACGCACTACTTCGCCGTTCAAGCCTTCAAGCGGCGCAATATGGAGGCGGGACGGGATTACTCGATGATCCAAACCGGCGGCGCACCGGAAATGCTCGCCGCGCTGCTCTCCGGCGCCATCGACGCAGGGACCATGTCGGCGCCGTGGGACGCGCGCGCCATTTCCCAGGGATACAACTATGTCGTCTACGGTCCGGACCTGCGCATTCCGCAGGTCGCGGTTTCGCTGATTACGCGGCGTTCGTTCATCGCGCAAAATTCGCCGCTCATCGGACGATTCATGCGGGCGATGGCCGAGGCCGCCAAAGTTTTGCATACCGACAAAGAGGTCGTCATCAAAGTTTTGAGCAAGTACTTACGCATCGAAGACCGAAAGGTTCTGGATCAGGCTTATCACGCTGAGATCAAAGCTCTCGAGCCGCGCATGGAACTCAAGGTGGAAGCTGTGCAAGCAATCCTCGACGATATCTCGCCGGCCGATCCGCGGGCGAAAAAATTCAAACCGCAAGATTTCTACGACCGGCGCTATCTGGCTGAGCTGGAGAAAAGCGGATTTTTCGACAAGCTGTGGGGCGGGACGACTTCGCGATGACACACGATCCGCTGTCGCTCACGCGCCAGCTATCGGCATTTAACACCATGAATCCGCCCAGCAACAAACGCGAGTGCGCACAATATTGGGGCTGCTTGTTTGAAGCCGCGGGCTTCGATGTTCGCTATTTCGAATTCGCTCGCCACCGGGCATATGCATGTCGTATCATTTCCGATCTTGTCCGCGACAGTTTCGGTCATTCTGTTTATCCGTTGCTGCTAATCGATTTATTTCGGACAACAGAACGGAGTGATTTATGGCAAATCAAATCGTGTGGTGTGACATTCCGGTCTTGGACTTGGATCGGGCAGTGAAATTTTACTCTGCGGTGTTGGGGCAGCCGGTGAAGAAGCAGGATTTTCCCGGCATGACGATCGGTATATTACCGCACAGCGACGGCGAAGTCGGTGCGTGTCTGTTTACCAGCGAGGAAGAAAAACCGTCGGAAAATGGCGCAATGATCTACTTAAACGCTAACGGGCGATTGGACGAGGCGATCGCCGCGGTAGCGTCGAACGGCGGCAAGATACTCAAGCCGAAACATCCCATCGGCCCTTTCGGATTTCGCGCCGTCGTCATCGACAGCGAGGGCAATCTAGTTGCGCTCCATTCGGATTAGTTTACGGACTGTGGCGGAAAAATGACGATCAACAATTCGACAGGTACACGAGTTCCGTGGCTCCTGCTCTTTTGGCTTGCGGGGATTCCATTCTCTGTTCATTCGCAGGAACGTGACAAGCCAAAGGTTTCGAAGCCTCCGGCTGTTACCGAGGACGCGGGATCATGGCTTCTCGCGGCGCGAGAAGGCGAATGCGCTCCGACCTCGATTCTTTCCAGGAAGGGGCCGGAGTACAGCGACGTTCAAAGTCCTTATCAATTAGTCGACAAATTACGCGCTGGCCAGCCACTAGGCTGAGATCAAGGAACTTAAGACGAGTACTCGACTTGCCGTCGAGGTCAGGGCGCCCTCGGCCGGACTTTACGTGTTGTTTGTAAAGAAAGAGTTTTGCGACAAGGTATCGGCGCCGCCCGCGAAAAATTAGTCGATTTACTCTTCGTCGTCTTGACGCCGCCGTGGACGGTCGGCTTGCTTGAGTCGTTTCTTGCGCAGCCGGATCGACTGTGGTGTCACTTCCACTAATTCGTCATCGGCGATCCATTCGATGCCTTCTTCGAGCCCCATTTCCCGGTGCGGTGTAATAATGATGTTTTCGTCGCGGCCCGCGGCGCGAATATTCGTCAGCTTTTTCTCGCGGGAGATGTTGACGTTCAGATCGACGGCACGGGAGTACTCGCCGACCACCATGCCTTCATAAACCCGCGCGCCGGGCGGGATGAAAATGACGCCCCGTTCCTGCAGATGAAAGACCGCGTAGGGCGTCGATTGGCCTTCGCGGTCGGAAACCATGGCGCCGTTGCTGCGGCTTTGAATGGTTCCGTGCCACGGCGACCAGCCGTCGAACAGCGCGTTCATGATGCCGGTGCCGCGCGTATCGGTCAAAAATCGCGAGCGAAAGCCGATCAAGCCGCGCGACGGCACGCTGAATTCCAAGCGCACGCGGCTCGAGCCCCCGTGGGTCATTTTGGTCATCTTGCCCTTGCGCATCGCGAGGAGCTGCGACACCACGCCGATAAAATCTTCGGGAATATCGATGACCAGCAATTCGATCGGCTCATGCAGCTTGCCGTCGACTTCGCGCGTGACCACAGTGGGCTTCGACACCATCAATTCATAGCCTTCGCGGCGCATGGTCTCGATAATAATCGCCAGTTGAAACTCGCCCCGGCCGGTGACTTGAAAGGCGTCGGGCTGTTCGGTGTCGATGATGCGCAGGCTGACGTTTTTCTTTTGCTCTAAGAAAAGCCGTTCGCGCAGTTTGCGTGAGGTGACGAAATTACCTTCCCGGCCGGCCCACGGTGAATTGTTGGAGCTGAAAATCATTGCGATGGTGGGTTCGTCGATGCGCAGCGCCGGTAGCGGCTTGGGATCGTCCCGGTCGGCGACGGTATCGCCGATGCCGATGTCCTCGATGCCGGCCAGCGCAGCGATGTCGCCGGCTTCGACCGATTCGACTTCGATGCGCTTCAAGCCCTGCCAGCCGAACACTTGCGTTACTTTGACTGCTTCACGCGTGCCGTCCGCACGGCAGAGGGTGTAGTTACCGATCGCCAGTTTGCCGCTTTTCAGACGTCCGATGGCGAGCCGGCCGACATAATCGTTATAGTCCAGATTATTCGCTTGGAATTGCGTCAGCGCGTCAGGATCGAAGGCGGGACCCGGCAGCGTTTCGACGATCAATTCAAACAACGGCTGCAAGTTTTCCCCGGCCTGTTTAAGATCCCTCGTTGCCGTACCGGCGCGCGCATTGGTATAGACCACGGGAAATTCGAGTTGGTCCTCGCTGGCATCGAGGTCGATGAACAAATCGTAGATCTCATCCAACACCGCGGAGACCCGTGCATCGGGCCGGTCGATTTTATTGATGCACACGATCGGCGGAAGTTTGGCCTCGAGCGCCTTCTTGAGCACGAAGCGAGTTTGCGGCAGCGGTCCCTCGGAGGCGTCGACGAGCAACATGACGCCGTCGACCATGGCGAGGGTGCGTTCCACTTCACCGCCGAAGTCGGCATGACCCGGCGTGTCGACGATATTGATTTTCACCTCGCCATAGTGAATCGACGTGTTCTTCGCCATGATCGTAATG
>VBKX01000008.1:22826-25643 GCA_005879435.1 Deltaproteobacteria bacterium | reverse complement strand
GCGGTGCCGCTCATCGCCGGCAGCGCGGGATATCTCCAATGGCTTCAGGACCAAACGTCGGCGGGCGCGCCGCTGAAAGAAGAGAGCATTCGAACGATCAAAGAAATCTCGGCGGGCGGCGTGATCTATAGAAAAACCGGCGATGATATTGAAATTGCCCTGATCCACACGCGCAATCGCTGGGGACTTCCGAAAGGACATGTCGAGGAGCGCGAGAGCGTGGAGCAAGCGGCGCTGCGCGAGGTGCGTGAGGAAACCGGTCTCGAAGGAAAGCTCATAAGGAAGCTGGGCGACATCGGTTACTCCTACCGCGAGAAAGAAGGACACGAGCCGGTCCGCATCTATAAGCGGGTCCACTTCTATTTGTTGCGCTATCTCAGGGGCGACATGCGGGATCACGATCATGAGGCCGATGACGTGCGCTGGTTTCCAATCGAACAGGCGGTCAAGCAACTCAAGTTTGCAACCGAGCGCAAAATGGTACATCGCGCGTGGTCGATGCTGGCAACGCGGCAGAGACAACATCGTTCTCCCGACGCCCAGGGAAATCCGTGAAAATCGAGTTTGGATTTTCAATCCGTTAGTTTCGTGTTATCCAGGGTCCGATGGATTTAGATGGATGGGTGGTATGAAAGCGGACTCGCCAGGAACAATATTTTCGGTGCCGTACGAAATCGCCGTCGTGCGACCGTTGCGTCAAACTACTCTCGGTGATCGCGACGACGCGTTACGTGCGGCGCATTACAATACAGAACTCATTCCCCAGGACCTGATCTACATCGATCTTTGCACCGACAGCGGCGTCAGTTCTCTGAGCACAAGCCAGTTATCCGCCCTGGCCGGACCGAAGTTCGCGGAGCCCGGTATGGGGCTGGCGCCTGAGGGAAGCCGCGCTTACGCGCTCCTGTCCGAGCAAATTCGACAATCCTTTGGTTTTCCTTACGTCGTTGCGACCACTCAAGGCCGGTCCGCGGAACGGATCTGGACGAAGATCAACATCAAGCCCGACACCGTGGTGGCCGGTAATATGCTCTTTCCATCAACGCGCAACCACATCGAGTTGAACGGCGCGAAAATCATCGATGTGATCACCGAATCCGCCCACGATCTGGCGTCAAGCGATCCGTTCAAGGGCAACGTGGATCTCGAAAAGTTGGCCGCGGCAATCGAGCAACATGGTGCTGAAAAAATTAGTTGCATCTACGTCGAGCTCTGTGTCAATGCATGCGGCGGCCAGCCGGTGTCTCTCGCAAATCTCAAAGCGGTCAGAACCCTGGCGACGGCGCACAAGATTCCGTTTTTTCTCGATGCCAGCCGCATCCTCGAGAATAGTTTCCTCGTCAAAGAGCGAGAGCGTGGTTATCACGACCGCAGGCTGCGTGAGATTGTCTCGGAAACCTGCGCCGCGGCGGATGCATGCACGATGAGCGCGCTCAAGGACCTATTGGTATCGTCCGGCGGACTCCTATTGACGCGCGATCGGGGCAGTTACCAAAAAGCGTCCATGCAGGCGTTTATCGACGGGGTTCAACTGCCCGGCGTTGCGATGGAACTCTTGGTCACATCCCTGGACGATATTTTTGCGTCCGAGTCGACCATGGCGAACCGGGTCGGACAAGTGAACTATCTTTGGCACCGGCTAAGTGATGGTGTGCCATTGGTCAAACCGGCGGGCGGTCACGCCGTTTTTTTAGATGTCAGAGCATTTCTGCCGCACCTATCGCCGGAGCAATTTCCCGCCGAGGCATTGGCAGCGTTCATTTATCATATGTCCGGTGTTCGCGTAACCAAGGGCCCGCCGGCAGCGCCAAGCCAGGCTCGCCGCGGCTTAGAGCTGCTCCGACTCGCCATCCCGGCGCGCAAGTACTTGCGCGGACACATGGATGATGTGACCGAAGCAGTTCTCAACGCGTACGCGCATCGTCACGAAATTAAGGGTCTCAAACGAGTCGAGGATTCCGCCCGGTCGAAATACGACCCTGCTCACTTTCGGCAACCATGAGCGCGCCGACCGTTCCTTTCGTTGCTTCTTCGCAGGGCCGCCATATCGGCCAAATCTTTTTCCAAAGGGTTAATAAGCTCGGCGATCGCACGTGCCTCAAATTTCAAAGAGGCAGCGGCTTGGAGGAGATTACCTGGCGCGATTTCGGCGCGCTCGTTCAGAATATTCTCCTGGCATTGTACGCTCTCGATCTGACTCCGGGAGACGCCGTCGCGATCATTGGTGAAAACAGCCTCGAGAGGCTTTGCGCCGACCTGGCGACCTTGGCCGGCGGATTTCCAAACGTGGTGATTTCACCTGCTTTGTCCGACGGCATGATTCTCAAGACGCTCGATCATTCGCAATGTCGCGCGGCTTTTATTCAGGATGTATCGGATGTCGGCAGGCTGCTTAATCTGAAGGGACAGCTTCCGGCGTTGGCGTATCTTTTCGTCACGGAGAGAACCGGCGCAGCGCTGCCGAACACGCTTTCCTTCGACGATCTGGTTGAAAGAGGCCGGCGCGTCAAGGCTGAACGATTGGGAGAAATTCTCGAATCCGTGCATGGGCACGATCTCGCGACGATCATGTACACTTCCGGTTCAACGGGCGAGCCGAAAGGCGTCATGCGCACGCAAGACAATCTCTTGTCCAACATTACGAACGGCAGGGAGATTACAGTCAGCAAGCCGGATGAATTGATCGTGATTGTCCTGAGCGTCAACCACTTGCTCGGGCGATTCGGCTTTTTGAAGAGCGCCGTTACCGGCAGGACCACCGCGATCGTCGAAGCGACGGAGCTAAACCTGGATCTCAGGGTGGTTGAGTCGCTGGCG
>VBKX01000008.1:0-22814 GCA_005879435.1 Deltaproteobacteria bacterium | reverse complement strand
CGGGAACTGTTATGGCGGTGGTGCCACGAGTCATGGAGCGAATCTGGAAAGGGATTCTCGACCAAGAGGACCATCAAAAACGCTGGGAAATGCTCGAGGCGCTGGATCAAAAAATAGCGAGGGATGGACTTAATGACTCAGATAGCAAAACATTCGAAGAGCTAAAAGGTACCCTCAAAGACGCCACACGCAAAGCCCTCGGCGGGCGCATCCAATATGTCACATACAGCGGCGCGGCGATGCCGCCGCGGATCATGCGATTCTTCGAATTGATCGACATCCCGCTGCTCGGTTCCTACGGTTCGACCGAGTGCGGCGGCGTGACCCTTTGCGGTATCGGCGAGAATCGGCCGGGCAATCTGGGCAAGCCCTTTCCCAACGTTGAAGTCCGTATCGCCGACGATGCGGAGATCCTCGTGTGCGGACCCACGGTTTCGCCGGGTTATTTTCACAATCCCGCGGCGACGCGCGGCCGAAAAAAGGATGTTTTTTATTGCGCGGAAGGATCCAACATTTACCCTGCTTTCATCGAGCTGCAGTTGGAGAATGAGCCATTCATCCGCCAGGCGGTTTTGCTTGTCGACCACAGGCCGTTTATCGCGGCTCTCGTCGTTCCCGATCGACGCCGGATCGCGGAATTTCTCGGATGCGCGGATGGCGCCGTGACGGATATCGAAGTGCACGCCGCGGTCGCGACTCAGATCGCGCGCGTCAACGAGCGCCTGGAGCACTACGAAAGAATCCGTGAGTTTGCCATCGTCAGGGACGATTTTTCCGCCGAGGTGCGGAGCGTCAATGTTTTTCAAAAGGTCAAAGTCGACCGCAAAGCCGTCGCGCTGCGGTACCAAACAGTAATCGACGAGATTTATTCGTCGGTCGGGGGGAGCAGCGAGAGGTGAATCAAGTCGCATTGATCACCGGCGGCGGCAACGGCATCGGCAGAGCTGTCGCGCATCGCATGGCTGCCGCGGGGATGACGGTGATCGTGGCGGATTTCGATCACGCGGCGGCGGAGCAGGTGCGCGCGGAGATCGTTGACGCGGACGGCAAAGCCGATGCGTTGTCGGTCGATGTCACAGTCGCGCGCGAAGTTAAAGCCGTCGTCGGCGATGTCGCGCAGCACTTCGGCCGCATCGACGTGTTGGCGAACATCGCCGGCGGAAGTTTTTACACCAAGCGGATCGACGATTTCACCTGGGCCGAATGGAAGAAAGTCATCGATACCAACTTGAAGGGCACGTTCCTTATGTGCCGCGAAGTGGCGCCGATCATGCAAAAACAAAAGAGCGGCCGGATTCTCAACACCGCGTCCAACTACGGTGTGACCGGTTCCGCGCTGCGCGCGCCTTATTCTGCCGCTAAAGCCGGCATCATTGCCTTCACCAAGAGCTTGGCTTTGGAGCTAGCGCCGGACGGTGTTCGTGTCAACACCGTGGCGCCGGGGCCGACGGACACGCCGCGCGTGATGGAAAAAGAAACTCCCGAAGGGCGCCGCCAACGCTGGTCTTCAGCGATTCCGCTGGGACGAACGGGCCAGCCGGAAGACCTTGCGGAGCTTTATTATTTTCTCACGACTCCTGAAAGCGCCGCGATCACAGGACAATTATTTCACTGCAACGGAGGGCTGCTGTAGCCATGCGCTTGCAGAACAAAGTGGCGGTGATTACCGGCGGAGCTCAAGGCATCGGCCGCGCGATCGCACTGGGTATGGGCCGCGAAGGTGCAAACGTTGTCATCGCCGACTTGCAGGGCGAAAGAGCCAGGAGCGTGGCGGATGAAGCGCAGGCTCTCGGCCCAGAAGCGATTGCCGTCGAGGTGAATGTCGCCAGCGAGGTGTCGGTGAAGCGGCTTGCCGATCAGACCTTCGAGCACTTCGGCCGCATCGACATCCTGGTCAACGATGCCGGCATCTATCTCAAAGCGCCGGTTGTCAGTAAGACCGAGGAAGACTGGGATCGTACGATCGATATTAACTTGGGTGGCAATTTTCTCTGCGCGCGGGCCTTCGTTCCGGCCATGCGCAAACAAAAGAGCGGTCGCATTATCAGCATCGCATCGTCGATTGCCCACACCGGCGCCCGAGAGTTTGCCGACTACGCTGCATCGAAAGCCGCAATCATCGGCTTCGTCAGAGCGCTGGCTCGGGAACTTGGTCCCGACGGCATCACGGTCAATGCCATCTGTCCCGGCTCTGCCAATACTGATATGCCGCGGCGCCACCGCTCGGAAGAGGAAACGATGGCGCGTTTGCGCGCGACACCGTTGGGGCACATCCTCGAGCCCGATGATATCGCCGGTCCGATTCTTTTCCTCGCCAGTGACGCGGCGGCGTACATCACCGGCCAGGCGTATAATATCAACTGCGGAACCGTTATGATCTAGAACTCGCGAAGGCTTGCCGACGGTTTGCGCCGTATGGGTCATTCTTTCTTGGGGAACCGTGTGGCAAACGCCTTTTCGATCGCTTCATGGAACGTCGAGCATTCAAAAACGACGCGAGCCGCGTCGATCGTACGCTTTGAATCACCTCAAGTTTAAAAATGTTCACCCGCCCCGAAGTCATCAATGCTGAAGGACGTGCGCGGCTGGACGAACCAAACGACCGCGGTCGCGAAGGACAAGTGGATCAAGGACTTCTCGGATCACCGTTTGCTCTACCTGGAACTCCAGCGCGTTTAGAACGGCTTCTGTGGTCGTCTCTAGGTTCCAACGAACGATAATCATTCGAAGAAGTTAACACTTGCGGTTCCGTTCGGCTCACTTGTGTTGAATCGCGGCGAAGCACCATCACCGCACGCGGTTGATTGTGAAAAATTTCTGGCGCCGAAAAAAAATCCCAGCCCGTTTAGTCATTCCAGCCGTTTGAGTGTGGTGCGCACGAGGGTGTACAAGGTTCCTAGGCGGTGCGCTCATTTCAAATTTCATTGCCGTTCCATTTGCACCGTCAACGGTTTCGGTTTTTACAAAGGAACTAGGAGAAACGCCTATGGCGAAAACCCCGTCCAAGTTTGGTTTCGTGGAGTGCGCCGATTTGGTGAGTGAGCAGAAATACGGCGCCGCGCTTAGGCAGTTTCAGCAGTCGGTCGGTAAATTTCTCGATTCCAAGAGCCCGCCGAAAAGAGGGGAAATAGCGCGACAATTGTTCCAGATCGGAAGCGCACTCGAAGAAACCCTTAAGAAAGCGATGGGCGAGGATTGGGATACTCACGTTCCGAGAGCCGCCGACGACACGAAGCATTCTTCGTGTTCATTCTGCGGCAAAAATCAAAGCGAGGTGCGCAAGCTCGTTGCAGGGCCGTCGGTGCACATCTGTGACGAATGCGTCGAGCTTTGTAAGAACATCGTCGCCCAAGAGGTCGACCCCGGCGAAAAAGCCAAGACCAAAGCGGCCAAAGCCAAGGCAAGAGAAAGTCGCCTTTGCGGTGTTTGTATGGAACCACGGGAGACCGATGAATTGATTTTCTTGCCGCACGCGGCGTACATGTGTGCCGGATGTCTGGAGGAGCTACAAGCAGTCCGAGACCAGCACACGGAAAAATAGGGCAGTTTGGTTTTTCTTCATGCTGGACTCTTAGCGACGGCTTTTCTGTTGGTTTTAAACGGTCACTTGCGTCGACCCAACAAACGACGATCGACATAGCCCTCGGTGTTCTTTTTGGGCTTGTCCTGTGGAGTACGGGAATTATTTTTTTCGAATGAAAACTTGAGCACAAATTACCGCCGGAGAAATAGCCTCACGACTGATGCGCTGGCAATGATAGGTCTCAGTCTGTGCCCTTTTGTGACCCATTGGGCGACGCGTTAGTGCGTTATTGCGCATGGGACCATTTCCTGGTTGTGTTGGAATTCGTCTGTCGCTGATCTTTTGGATGCGGGGCATCGCCATTAGCCGGTAACCGGTCAAGTATTGTTACCGTAAACTCCGAGCCGGTGCCCAGGTGGCTTTCAACAGTAATTTTTCCGTGAAGCATCTCGGCAAACTTTTTGGCAATATACAGCCCAAGCTCCACTCCCTCATGATCCCTTTTCTCGGAGCTATCGGCCTGATGGAATTTGTCAAAAATGACAGGTAGCACGTCTCTCGATATCCCTATCCCCGTATCCCGAACCGTGAATTCGACCGACCTCGTATCGGGCGCGTATCGGACCGAAATCGTCACGCGCCCCTCATCAGTGAACTTTATCGCATTATCAATAATGTTCTGCAGTATTTCATTTAGTTTTGTAACATCGGTAACGATTTTCGGCAGCTGCGCAGAGCATTCCCATTCGACCGCAACATTTTTCTTAACAGCAACAAGAATTGATTTTGACAAATCCTTCATAAACTCAGCGAGATCAATGATGTCTGGAACGACCATGACTTGACCCGTTTCAATTTTAACTACTTCGAGAATTCGACGAATCATCCTTAAGAGCTCATCAGATTTCTGACGGATCACGCATGCCGCTTTGGCGTGCTCTGACGTTGCTTCGCCCGACAAATCCGCTTCCAGAAGCTGCGCGTAGCCCATAATCGCAATCAAAGGAGTTCTGAGTTCATGAGATATGACGCTCAAGAAATCATCTTTAACCCTATTGGCTCGCGCTAGATCCGCTGCCAAACGGGCCATTCCCTCGTAAGCCTGTTTTCTTTCCGAAGCATAGCGAATCGAGCGAACTAATATTCGAGCATCGATGTCGCCTTGCAATGCAATATTGTCATCAGCGAGCCCTGTCAATACAATAATGGGCACAGAGGGCGCGTGGTCCTGTACGCGTAAAACTGTTTCGATTCCTTGAGAGTCCGGTAACGAGAGATCCAGCAAAATTACTTGGAAAGTTTCTTGCCTAAGGAGCTTTGCCGCTTCGTCGAGGTGTCCCACATGGACGAGGTCGATATGCGCTTCCCTGGCTTCATTCAATGCTTCACGCAGCAAACAGGCGTCATCTGGGTTGTCCTCAATCAGGAGGACTCTGGTCACAGAGTCGCTCATTTCACATTCCCATTCAGGCTAACTCAGGGACGAAGCTGTCCTAAGGGTTGATCAGCACGTTTGTTTTCCGACGCATGCACCGCGATGGGCAGAGAAAACGAAAACTTGGAGCCGTTGCCTTCGTCGCTCGCAACCCAAATTTTCCCCCCATGCGCTTCGACGATCATTTTACAAATGACAAGCCCAAGCCCCGTCCCTTTTTGACTGGAAACTTTTAAATTGCCGGCTTGCCGGTACTTTTGAAAAATCTGAGCGATTTCCTGAGCGGCTATCCCTTCTCCATTGTCTCTAACCCAAACGTTTACCGATCCAGCGTCCACTTCCTGCGCTCCTACCTCGATTTCGCCTTGCTCGCGGGTAAATTTTATTGCGTTACTAAGTAGGTTACCCAAAACCTGGTCTAAACGTCGCGGGTCGGCATGGATCATGGGGAGCGATGCAACGATCGCCCCGTTGATAGAGATCCTTTTATCCAAGGCCAAAACGCGGTAGCTCTCTACGGATTTTTCGATCAATTCTCTTAAATCGATCCTTTCCGGTTTCACATCAACATAGCCGGATTCCAGTTTCGAAACGTCGAGAAAGTCGTTTACAAGCTCGACGAGGCTACGGCTGTTAGCCTGAATCCTTAAAAGCCATTTCTTTTGCTCCTCAGTTACGCTACCGAACGTACCCTGCATCATGACCTCTGCTACTCCTGTAATATTCATCAAGGAGGACCGTAGGTCATGTGCGATCATTGCAGAAAAGTCGGCCTGCAATTTGTTCGTGTTGGCCAATTCCCGTGCTTGCGCTTCGGTCTTCTCGTAAAGTTGCGCTCTCTGGATAGCCATCCCCATCTGGTTTCCGATGGTTTCCAATAAGTTCACATCCGTAGGCTTAAAAGTACGCGGCGTACGGCTGGCGAGCTGAATAATGCCCAAGACCTCATGCTCAGCCCGAACCGGAACCTCGATCATCGATGCGATGCCTTCCTCTTTCAACGTCCGAAGCCCTTTGCAGGCTTGAACGTTTTCTTCGACACAAGGGCCCTCAAACATGCGATCTCCAAAACGCGACTTGGCGCTTTCCACGGTTTTCGACAACGGCCGATGCGCGAGAACGTGGTCGGGAGTTCGGTAACCTTTGAAGGTCGCGACCCGCAGCGTGTCGTCATTTGCATCGAGCAACCGAATATTACCGAGATCGAAACAGCCGCTGGCCATGGCCTCCTCTAAGATCCTGTCCAGAACAACTTTCAGATTAAGAGACCCGAGAATAGTCTCGCTAATCCGTTTGAGCACGAGCAACTCCCGATTGCGCTCGTTGATGCGCTCTTCCACCGCTTGGCGTTGAAGGGCATAACGAAGAGAACGCCACAATAATTGGGCGTCGACTTGGCCTTTGATCAGGTAGTCTTGTGCCCCCTGGTCCATTGTCTGAATCGCAGCGTTCTCATCGCTCATACCGGATAGAACAACGATGGGAATACCGGGCGATTGGTTTCGTACCAAGCCGATCATGCCCGGCCCGCGGGCGTCAGGAAGCGAGAGGTCCAAGAGAACCAAATCGAAGTCACCTCTCGTTAACTTTTCCAGTGCGAGTGAAAGACTTGAGGCATGCTCAATTTCAACCGCCGTCGCCGACAGCATTTCTTGGATAATCAGAGTGTCGTCGGGATTGTCTTCGACGAGCAAGACTCGCATATCTACAACCTCTGCGTAGAGGGGACGCGCGCGACCAATGCCCAATACAGGGCGAATTGTTTAACGACTTCACCGAATTTATCGAAGTCCATGGGTTTAGTAATGAATGAACAGGCGCCTTTCGCATAGGATTTGACGATGTCGCGTTCACTCTCGCTTGTAGTAAGCATGACGACCGGAATGTGCCTCAGCTCGGCGTCTGCTTTAATTTCCTTCAGGACTTCAAAACCGTTTTTCTTTGGCATATTGATGTCGAGAAGAATAAGCCCTGGTATTTTAGCGTCGTGGTACTGGCCTTGACGCCGTAAGTAAGCCATTGCTTCTTCTCCATCGCGGACCACGGACATGATATTGACGAGTTTGATCTCCGCTAAGGCTTCTTGTTCGAGCACAATATCGTCTTCATTGTCCTCGACTAAGAGGATCTCCATCGGTTGAGTGTTCATAAAGTTTAGCTCTCTTCCGGTCATCAGGACCTGCTAAAAGTAATGATGAACTCCGAGCCGCCGCCCTGCCGCTACGCTCGGAGATCTGCCGCACAATGGCTAGACCCGCGCCCCTTCCCACGACCTCCCGACCGACGGCCCGTGAGAATAATTGAAAAATGCGTTCGGCGTGCTCTTTCGGCACCCCCGGACCCCGATCCCGAACCGTAATACCCGCGACATTCGAGTTTGATCCGTTCGATCGATAGGGTTCGATTTCTATGTCGGGGGGTTCGCCGTCGCGGGTAAATTTCAGGGCATTGGCGATAAGATTGTAGACGGCTTGGGTTGCCCACGTTCTGTCTACGCGCAGCCCGTCGAAATCCTTCGCGACGCGAATCTGCGCATTGGTCGTACTTATTTTAGCGTCGAGACGCTTCAATGCTTCAAGCACGATGATTTCGCCGTCAACAACTTCGGCAGGCGGTCCGATTCGCTGCGATCGGGACAGCGCCAGGATATCGTCGAGAAGGTGATTCAACCTTTGAGCTCCTTGGATCACTCTCCGCAAAAAATCCTGGCCCTTCTCATCGAGTCGGTCTTTGTATCGGTCGTGGACGATCCGCGAGAAATTCTCGATTGCGCGTAGCGGCTCTCTAAGATCATGCGAGGTGACGTAAAGAAGTGTCTCGAGATCGCGGTTCTTGGCGGTGATTTCGGCGCGCGCGCGGCTCCGCTCTGCGATCTCGATCTCCAATCCGGCATTCAGACGCGACAGCTCCTCTTTCTGTCGCGCCATCACTTGAAGCAACTCGTCTTTCGACCGGTTTGACTTCTCTAAGGCGACTGCCTGGTCTCGCGTCTTTTCGTAAAGTTGCGCATTTTGAATCGCTACTGCGGCTTGACTTGCGACGACGGAGAGAAACTGAATGTCGTGGGCGACAAAGTGACGCTCTTCCTTCGTGAGGCAGACCAAAACGCCGAGCACCTCACCGCCGACGAGCAAGGGCGCGCCAAGGTAAGAGACGAATCCTTGTTTGCGGTAGAACTCACGATCTAAAATACGCGGATCGGCCTGAACATTTTGCGCCATGACCGGCCGTTTATTGGCCATGGCTTCTTTGATCAATGCAGGAGTATCAGACAACTTTCTTCGCTTCCATTCGGCTTCGTCCATATTCCAACAGGCTGCGCGCTCGATGACGCCCGTCCGGTCGTTCGCGAGCCAAATCTGAACGGCAGAATAGGTTAGGAGATTGTTTATTTTTTCGGCCAGAATATTTAAAGTGGCGGAAAGATCCAACGTAGAAGTAACCGCGACGTTAATCTCGTAGAGAGCACGAATACGCTCTAAGGCGAGCTCGGTTTCCTTGGCTGAGGTTTCCGCTAGAGCGTAAGCTTTTTCGTTGTAGCGCCAAGCAATAAGACTACCAGCGGCCGCCCAGAGGACAAAGAAAGCGTGAATTCCCGCCCATGTCCATGGCGATTCAAAGGCAGCGGGGTGATTGTAAACCTTCTGGGGCCATAATACGCCGACGAAGCCATGATGCAGGGCCACATAAGTAATCGCGACGCCAAACGGAATCCAATCTTGGTAAAAGGCGAGGAAAACGATCATCACAAAGAAATGAAAATGAAGCTCGATATACCCGCCCGAGAGATGCACGAAAATCGCCGATGAAGTCGTCAGTCCCAGTGCGACAAGAATCGCTTTTAAGGTAGGCCCTATGCGACGCCAACTCGCGAGAGCCGCAAACAGCGCGATTATGGAACTTTCTAAAAGTATATGAGGTATCGTGCCGTCTTTAGATAGTGCATCGAAGCTGAATTCCCAGGTGTAACCGAGCAGCGGCCCCAAAAGGGCAATAATGATCGCGTGAAACCAAGTGAGCCCTACTAAAAATCGGTGTCGTTGGAGCCATATTTCCTTCGGCAAGGTGCCACCGGTAGGAATGAGGGATCTTAATGAAGTGAATATTTTCGACAGTCCAGCGAATTTCCATCGCTCGACGGAAACGAGTGTCGCCAATCGCCCACGAAGTAAGGGGCCGCTAGCTTCATCACTGATCGCTAGAGAATTTTTGGATTTCATAAGATAGAAAAGGCGTGCTTTTTACCTTAGGTTCTTAGCCATCTGTTGCCGCCGAGGTGGCCCGTAATGTGCCGCGTTCATGCTTCTTAGAATGCGCGTTACGCCCGGAGAACTCTGCAAACTCCGCATGACGCAAAGGTTGGAGCAATCGCGATGCCAGCGGAGCCATTGCCCCTAAGTCTATAATTTATAAGAAGAAGATCTCAATCTAGTAGGTCGTGAAGCACAAATTTGGACAACTGAAGACAAACCGCGGAAGCGATATCAGCGTGGGAAGTGCTTTGACAAAAGCCGTTCACAGCAAGGTAGGGAAAATAATTAGATGGGTAGCCAGTAATGGTAGGGATTATCCCTGTAACAGGCCAGATCTTAGGTCCTGCTTTGGACGCACTGGATACTTTTCTGCTAGAAAAAGTGTTACCTGAATCTGGAGTAATCATGTTTGTTAACGATCTCTATCCCTCAATCTTTACCCGTACCTAGCACATAAACTGAAAGGCAGTATCCCACGTGTCGACAAATTGACTTCGATTCATTGGATCCTCACGGCTGAATTTCCTCGTAGCAAAGCAAACTGGTCTCGAGTCGACAAAATAATCCGTCAGGCGGCCTTGTGAAGGACTCGACAAGAAAAACGCCGGCAAGTTTATGAGATCACAGATCTTGCATAATTGTGAACGCCGTTTGGCTCCGCTGAGATTGGGTGTTGTCTCGATTTTCAACCAAGGAGCTAGGATGCATGAAAACGTAGTCTGGCTAACGGAGAAATTTATGCCTTACGACTGCTGGCGCGGGATGGTTGGGATTATCAAGCCGACCAAAGGTTCCGGTTCGTTGGTGGAGTTGATCAAGATGCTGCCGGACGG
Source organism: Deltaproteobacteria bacterium (assembly GCA_005879435.1). GTDB lineage: Bacteria > Desulfobacterota > Binatia > UBA9968 > UBA9968 > DP-20. Next base: position 12,770 of record VBKX01000008.1, on the reverse strand, counting down.
GATCGGGGTGATTCCGCTCTTCAACAATGTGCGGCATGGGAAGATCGAAGAGTTTCAGCAGGCGATTCCGGCGTATGAAGAGAAGATCGCGGAATTGGCCGACGACAAGGTCGATCTGATTCATCCGGCGGGGACACCGCCGTTTATGCTGCTCGGTTACAAAAGCGAGGCGGAGATTATTGCCAAATGGGAAAAGCAGTTTGGCATTCCCATCTTTACGTCGGGGACGAACCAAGTCACGGCGATGAAGGCGCTCAAGATCAAAAAGTTTGTCGGCATCGGCTACGACTTCGACGACACGAGCATCGTCGCGCGCTACTTCACCGACGCAGGCTTCGATGTTTTGGAGCTAGCGAAACTTCCCGGACCGTGGGAAGAGGTTGGTCGGTCGTCATCGAAGGACATATACGCCGAAGCGAGAAAGCTGTTTTTGCGCCATCGCGATGCAGACGGGATTTATTTTCAGGGCGGGAAGCTGCGTATCCTCGATATCATTGAACCGCTGGAGCAGGACCTCGGCGTACCGGTAATTCATCCGGGTGTGACGCAGTGCTGGGAAATTCAGAAGCGCTTGCATGTGCACCAACCGCAAAAAGGCTATGGGCGATTGTTAGCGGAATTGCCATAGCCAGTTTCAGCCTTCAATATTCCTGGAACGACTATTCGACCGGAAAAATTTTCTTCCCGGTCCCTTCCTCCTCTAAAATAATCGCTTTCGTCGGGCAGATTTTCGCGGCGAGAAGGATCTTTTCATCGATGTCGGCTTTGGCATCGATGACTTCGGCGATCATTTTGGCGTCGAGCTTGAAAACTTTGGGCGAAGCTTGAATGCATTTGGCGTAGCCTTCGCACTTGGTTCGATCGATGGTGATCTTCATGAAACCTCCTTAAAACAATCCGGATCAGCCGTCTAAGCGATAAAGCTTGGCGGCGTTCTCTCGGTTCAATTTCCGCTTGACGGTCGGGTCAATGCCCACGCAATTCCTGTCGACGGTTGCTTTCGAGTTCGGCCACGTTGTCACGCCGTGTGGATAGTCGCTGGCCCATAGGAAATTATCTTCGCCGTAAACAGATGCCGTCAACACGCCGGCGCGGTCGTCTTGGTAGGTAAAGAAAGCATTCCGTTTGAAATATTCACTGGGCGGGACCTTGTTGATATTCTTCTCCGCGTCGAAGGTGCTGGCGCGGCCAAACCAGTAGTCAACCTGCTGGACGAGATTGGCAACCCAACCGACGTCGAATTCGGCGCAAACGATTTTGAGTTTCGGATGGCGGTCGAAGACACCCGATAAAATCATATTGCCGAGACATTGTTGCGCCGGCGCTTGTTTGGTGGCGAAGCCGAGGCTTTCTTTCTTTGGATCGACATTGCGTGGGCCTTCGTAGTGCGTGCGCGCGACCCCTTGGGTCGCGCTGGTATGCACGTTCACGACCATGCCGGTTTCTTCCAGCGCCGCCCACAGGGGCTCGTATTTCGGCTCGTAGTAGCCGCTGTCTCTGATCCGCGTGGGAATTTGCACGCCGCGAAAACCGAGCTTGGCGTAATGCTGGATGTCCGCCGCCGAGTGTTCGATATCCAGGATCGAGAGCGTCGCCAGGCCGATCAATCTTTTTGGATTGAAGCTGCAAAATTCGTGAAGCCAGGCATTGTAGGAATGAAAAATAGCGCGCTGAAACGGTTCGTCGGTGATGCTGTAAAGCTGGCGCACGGCGCTGGAAAAAAGAATCTCGGCGTCAATACCGTCGGTATCCTGATCTTTAATGCGCGCCGCGGGGTCCCAGCCGCCGGGATAGTCTTCGTAGCGGAACGTTTCGTTAAAGCGAATCGTTTCGAAGTGTTTTTCCTGTTCGACCTCGGAGATGCCCTGGTTCTTGCTGACGACGAGCCCCTTTGAGTAGTGCGATAAGCCGACCGGCGGCAGGTCGTCGATGAGCAGCCAAATGCCTTTGGGCACGCCTGGAGGATCTTTAACGACTCTTGGCGCTCGCTCGCGGTATTCTTTCTGTACGCGTTCCCAAGCGGCGGGCGGTTCGTTGACGTGACTGTCGGCGGAAATGAGTTTGAAGTCCGGCATGACTTTCTCCTTGCTCGATCAAGCGACTGCCAAAACTGCGGCGAGGCAAATTATTAGATTGCTGCCATTGCTGACGATAAGAGAGCGTTACCTTGGTTGTCAAGTTGACTTCGGTCGTGAACTCGCGACCAATTTTGGGTTGACATGGCAAAGTCGTCGGAGTTTATGCTTGGCGCAATTGTTAGATAATGAATGAAGGAGAATGCCATGATCCATCTGCATCGGCCTTTGCTCGTATTATTTGTCGTAGCGATGTTGCAGCCAGTTGATTCAACTTTCGCCGCCGGCGCGGAGCGCGACCGCGTGTTAGAAGGCGCAAGGAAGGAAGGCCGGCTGGTTCTTTACGCCGGGATGGACACAGACGAAGCGACGCTTATTACGAACGAATTCTCGAAAAAGTATCCGTTCATAAAATCTGAAATCTTTCGTTCCAGCGGTGAAAAAATCCAGGCGCGATTTCTAGTCGAGCACCGCGCCAACACGCACACCGCGGACGTTTTTCAGGCGAGCATCATTCAAGTTTATCAGCTAAAGAACCTCAAACTGCTGGCGCGCTACGTTTCCGAGGAAGCTGCAGGTTATCGAGATGGCTTCAAGGATCCACAGGGATATTGGACCGCCCTCTATCAAATTCCCTATGTCATCGGTTACAACACGCAGCGGGTGGCGCCAAGGGACACGCCGGCGAGTTACGAAGATCTTTTAAATCCCAAGTGGAAAAGTTGGATCGCTTTGGAAACAGAAGAGTATCAGTGGTTTTACCACTGGATGCAGATTTTGGGTCGAGACAAGGGACTCGACTTCATGAAAAAATTTGCCGGCCAAAACCTGCAGATGCGCGCAGGCCATACGCTGCTGGCGCAACTCGTGGCGGCCGGTGAGGTCGCGCTGGCGACGGTGGTTTACTCGAACCGGGTGGAGCGGATGAAAGCGAGCGGCGCGCCGATCGATTGGGTAAGATTCAAAGGGCCGACGATTACGGCGATCAACGCTATCGCGATACCGGAAAAAGCGCCGCACGCCAATACGGCCAAGCTGTTCGTCGATTTCACGCTGTCGAAAGAAGGACAAAATTTACTGCGCGGCTTGCGCCGAATTCCGGCGCGACCAGACGTTTTGCCCGATCCCCCGACTCTAACGCAGGGATTGCAGCTCTACCCCGCGCGGCCTGAGGGGATGATCGAAAACTACAACAATACCGTGGCGCGCTTCAACTTCAACGAGATCTTCAACCGGGCGAAATAGTGTTTCTCTTCGTTGTTTGTCCGATCTAGATACTACAAGCCAAAGAATCGCTTTGCGTTCTCGCCTAGTATCGTTCGCTTCTGCGTTTCGGAAATGTCGGCGCGTTCTTCAACTTCGGTGATCGAGTTGTCGCGCGCTTCGGAGTACTGGAGTTGGAAAACCTGCCTCATTCTGAGAAGACGTTAGAAGATTGTCGCTACGGATGTTTATCATCAAGCGTAGAATCAGTTTTTGCGCCACGCGCATTTGCCGCCGCCTGCAAAGCTTTTAAAATGTTTTCCTCTGGCAGTCCAAACTCAATTAGCGACAGGACCACGTTGCCTTGACTGGCAGCCAACGCGGGCTTATCCTTTTCCAGGAAACTATGGATTCTCTGGATAATCCACATTGGCGTAACACCGCTCGTCTCGCCTAGTATTTGACGTCGCAAGCCCGTCGGGCTTGACCGCCGTCGGTAAGGAGGTGACGGTGGTTTACCCCGAGGTAGCAATGCGGCAATTTCGATTTAGTCCGGCCCTGCCGGAAACTCCACCGTTCACCATCGGCGACGGGCTGATTCTCCTGGGCACAGCGAGCGCTCTATACGCCGGCCTGCGCTTGTCATTTAACGTTCCTGCAATAATCCGCGGCCCAGAAATCTCACTCTCTCCTCTTGCATTGCCCTGGTATGCTTTACTTTCCGTCGGCCGTATGGCCGCCGCCTACTTTCTTTCTTTGTTGTTCAGTTTGTTTTACGGTTACGCCGCTGCGCGCAACCGCACCGCGCGAACGGTGCTCATGCCCGTGCTTGACGTCCTGCAGAGTGTACCTATCCTCTCCTTTCTGCCGGTGGTCCTGCTCAGTCTGAGCGCCGTCCTCCCTCAAGCATTTGCCGCCGAGTTTGCCGCTATTGTGCTGATCTTCACCTCGCAAGCCTGGAACATGACCTTTAGTTTTTATCAGTCCATGACCACGATTCCGACCGAAATGCGTGAAGCCGCCGCGGTGTTTCGCTTCGATCCATGGTTACGCTTTAAAACCGTAGAACTTCCTTTCGCGGCGATGGGATTGCTGTGGAACAGCATGATGAGTTGGTCGGGCGGTTGGTTTTTTCTCATGGCCGCCGAAATCTTCAACGTCGGGAGTCGGGATTTTCGCTTGCCGGGACTCGGGTCGTATTTGCAAACCGCCGCTAACGAGGGAAAACTGCGCGCTGTCATTTTGGGTGTGGCAACCTTGGTTTTCGTGATTGTCTTGCTCGATCAATTTGTCTGGCGGCCACTGATTGCCTGGAGCGATAAATTCAAAGTCGACATGGTCGAAGGCGATGAGCCGCCCCGTTCGTGGTCACGAGTGGAGTCATTGCCTCCCTTGAACCGTCTGGCGAGGCGAAGGCTTCTTGGCTGGCGATAGGGATTCTGACGGGGTTCTTGCTAGTGGCTTTATACGGAGGCTATCGGGCAGCAACCCTGTTGGCTAAGCTTTCTGGTTCCGCATGGGCGGATTTGGGAAAAGGCATTGTGGCCACTTTTCTTCGGGTGAGTGTTGCGCTCGCGATTACGTTGATCTGGACCATTCCGGTCGGCGTGTTTATCGGAACCAATCGTCGTCTTGCCGCAATTCTTCAGCCCATCGTGCAAGTGGTTGCATCCATTCCGGCGACGGCGCTTTTCCCGGTGATGTTGCTGGCATTGCTGCAAGCGCCGGGCGGGTTAAATATCGCCGCTGTGCTCCTGATGCTGATGGGGACACAGTGGTATCTGCTTTTCAATGTGATTGCGGGAGCGTCAGCTATTCCGCAAGATCTACTTTACACGACGGATCTGCTCCGACTTTCATCGCTCGACCGCTGGCGTACTTTGACCCTGCCTGCGCTCTTTCCGTACATCATCACCGGCGCCATCACGGCCAGCGGCGGCGCATGGAATGCAAGCATTGTGGCTGAACACGTGGAATTCGGCGGCAAAACTCACGCCACAACGGGAGTCGGCGCGCTGATCGCGCAGGCGACCGCCATGGGTGATTACGCGCTGTTATTGGCCGCAACGCTCGCCCTGGTCATCACGGTTGTTTTAGTTAATCGATTTTTCTGGCGCCGGCTCTATAGATTGGCCGAAGAACGTTACCGGATGGAATAGTCCCGCACCGGAGGCATCCATGATTACCGCAACAGCAATCAGCGATACCGATAACCTATTGGATCTTCAAAGCGTCACCAAAGCTTACCGGTTAGAGACCAAAGAGTTCCTGGCCGTCAAAGACATCAATCTCCATATCAAGCCGGGTGAATTTGTCTGCTTACTGGGTCCATCTGGATGCGGCAAGTCTACACTGCTGCGGATGATCGCCGGATTAAACGCTGCCACTTCCGGCGTGGTTTCCTATCACGGGCAACCGCTGAGGGGCGTCAATCCGCACACGACCATCGTCTTTCAAACGTTCGCGCTTTATCCCTGGTTGACGGTGCAGCAGAACGTGGAGATTGCGTTAAAAGCCCGCGGTGTGCCAGCCGAATCTCGCACCGAGCGCGCTCTCAAGCTGATCGATATTGTCGGTCTAGACGGTTTTGAGTCTGCATACCCGCGCGAACTCTCGGGCGGCATGCGCCAAAAAGTCGGCTTCGCCCGCGCCATGGCCGTGGAACCGGAATTATTGTGTTTGGATGAGCCTTTCTCTGCGCTCGACGTGCTTTCTGCCGGAACTATGGCTGAAGAAGAAAATCCCCACAAAGGCCATCTTGATGGTCACTCACAACATTGAAGAAGCCGTGTTGATGGCCGATCGGATCGTGATCATGGGCAAAGATCCCGGTCACATTGTAACGGAGATTCCCGTTACGCTTCGTCAGCCGCGGCAACGTAAAGATATTGCCTTCCAAGCCCTTGTCGATAAAGTGTACGCGGCCGTTGCCGGTCAATCCAAGCCGAAGGAAGAAACACTTGGCACTCAACCGGGACAGCCTGGCGTAACCCGAGCATTACCAAATGCTCAGCTCAGCGCGCTTACCGGTCTGCTGGAGAAGCTTGTGGAAGAGGGCGGACGAGTCGATCTCTACCGGATCAGCAGCGCTCTGGTCCTCGAACTCGATGATCTTTTGCCGATCGTCGAGGCGGGGGACTTGCTGGGTTTCATGACAGTGCATGAAGGCGATCTGTTACTGACCCCGCTCGGGCGCGCGTACGCTGATGCCACCATTCTAGGACGTAAAGCGATAATCGCGGGGCGGGTCTTGCGGTTGCCGATTATCGCCTGGATCTATGAAACCCTCCAGCAAGACGATGATCGGCGCGTGTCTTGGGACTATTTTCTAGACAAATTGGAAGCAGACTTCGGTGATTTGAGCGAGCAGCAGTTAGACCTGGCCATCAGTTGGGGACGGCACGCTGAGCTGTTTGCTTACGACGACAGCGCCGGGGAACTATATTTAGAAAGTGAGGGCGGAAATACTGCTGAGAAAAGTTTTGCTCTGAGCGAACTCTATGAGGCCTGGGCAAGCCTTTCCATACGGGAGCGAGTCGAAGGTTTTAAGCTGCTCCAGCACGATGACGCGGAGAATTTTTTTCTGCAGCTCAGTCCCCGCGACAAGGCCCAACTGATTTTAGCTCTGGCACTCGGAGAGCGGAAGGTATGGATGCGACTACTTAGCTCTGATGAAGCACTGGACATGCTCCAGGAAGCGCCCGGCGAAGAACGTGATGGACTTTTAGCGCTACTCGATGACAAGACCCGCAGGGAAGTCAAAGGCCTCATCGATTACGCGGCGGATCACGCTAGCGGCTTGATAAATCCAAGTTACGCCCGCTTGCGATCTCACATGACCGTCGACGAGGCTGTTAGCTTTCTGCGCCGAGATGCTCGGGATCGCGCCCAGACCATCTATTACGCCTACGTGACCGATTCTGAAGAACGGTTGCTGGGGGTAGTCACTTTCAGGGATTTGCTACTCACGCCGGGCGACAAGACTGTCCAAGATGTTATGCGCACCGACGTGATCACGGCCGGGGAAGACGTGAATCGAGAAGCGCTCAGGCAACTTTTCATGCGACACAATCTGCAGATGATCCCCATCGTCGATTCGGAACGGCGCATCAAGAAAGTGGTCACTAAAGACGACATCGCGGTCGTGTCCTGATAGTGTCTTGCCGAACTCTCGACTTCCACCGAGGGTGTTGTCCGTTGGCGTTTCTATAGCGGTTACTATTTGAGAATTTCCTTCAGCTTGGCGACGAGCCCGGGGTCCAATTTCAATATCTCTTTGACGTTTTGTTCCAGCGCGGCGCCGTCGTCGGGATTGATGTCGAGATTGGCTTTCTTCGCTTCGGCGAGAAAGTCCGGATCTTTCATCGTGTCCATGAACGCCTTGCGAATAATTTGCACCCGGTCTTTGGGTATGTTCGGCGGCAGGACGTAAGGCCGCACCGTCGGTCCGTGAACGCGCGCCACCGTCGAGATCAGCAGTTTGGCTTCTTCCGTCTTGGCGTAGTAGAGCGCCATCGGCAGCTTGGGAAATTCCGGATGGGGCTTGAGCGTCGCCTGGAGAACCAGTTTCAATTCGCCGCTTTCCAGTTCCTTGCGCCACGTCGATTTGGTCGACTCCCAGGAGTTACTCAGGCCGGCGACTTCGCCGCTGTTGAAAGCCAGGCGCACGTCGGCGGTGCCCTTGTAGCCGGAGACGAGTTGAATGGGCAATCCAAGGGTCGCCTTGAGCACGTTGGGGATATCGTCCGAACCGGAGCCCGAAGCGACGCCGCCGAACTTGACGACTTGTTTGGCGGCGAGCCACGAGTCCACGTCGAGGATGCCGGAAGCTTTGGCGATACCGATGACAAAATTATCTTGGCCGGGGACGCCGACATACTGAAACTTCGCCGCGTCGAATTCGATCCCCGGCTTGCCCAGCAGTTGCTGCAAGAAAAGTCCGCCGATGAAGTGGCCGATGGTCAGACCGTCGGGTCTGGCGGCTTTGAAGGTGTAGTTGGCGGAGATCATGCTCCCTGCGCCCGGCATGTTCTCGACGATCATGACCGGGTTGCCGGGAATATGTTTACCCATATGCCGGCCGATGGCGCGCGTATAGGCATCATAACCGCCGCCGGCGGTGAAGCCGACGATGAGCCGAATGGTTTTTCCCTCGTAAAAGTTGGTTTGAGCGTGCGCCGTTTCCCAGTGACCGCTCGCGACGGTCATGAGACATGACAGTAACAACAGGTTTGAAATTTTGATCATCTGTTCTCCTTGGTTATGGCAATTTCGCCAACTGACTCTCGCAGTCCAATTAGCTCGGCAACAGAATTGTTTTCAGTTTGTTGATCATGGACGGGCTCAGCTTGAAAAGTCCGCGGACAAGATTTTCCAACTCCGTGCCGGTGACAGGGTCGATGTCCAGGCGCGACTTCGCCGCGTCGGCGAGAAACTCCGGATCCTTCATCGTGTCCTGGAGCGCCTTGCGCAAGATTTCCACGCGATCTTTTGGCGTGCGCTGCGGCAGGACGTAGGGACGGTAGTAGTCGGCGGGATCTTGGACGCCGGCTTGGATCAGTTGCCGCGCTTCGTCCGACTTGGCCAGGCTTTGAGCCAGTGGAACGTTGGCTAACTCGGGATGGGGCTTGGATACAAGTTGCAGCACGACGACGGCATCGCCGCTTTGAATCGCTTTCGTCCATGTGGCGCGGATCGAGTCCCAAGTCCAGCAGCCGCCGGCAAGCTCACCACTCTCAGCCGCCATGCGTATCTCCGAAGTGCCTTTATAGCCGGCGACGAGCTGGATCGGCAAAGCCGTCGTCGCGGCGAGCATGCGCGCGATGTCATCGGGCGCGCCGCCGCCGATGCCGCCGATTCTCACCGGCGGTTTCGCCGCCAGCCATTTTTCTACGCTGGTGATGCCGCTCGCTTTCGTGAACGCGCAGGCGCGGCTTTCCTTGATCGGGCTGCCGATGACTTCGAATTGCTTGGCGTCGAACTCGATGCCCGGCCGGCCGAAAACTTGGTAGAGAAACAGTCCGCCTTGAAAGTGGCCGAGGGTCAGGCCGTCGGGCTTGGCGACTTTGTACATGTGATTGGCGCCGATCAAATGACCGGCCCCCGGCATGTTCTCGACGACGAATGCAGGATTACCCGGAATGAATTTCCCCAGGTGACGGGTCAACGTTCGCGTATAGGTATAGAAGCCGCCGCCCGCGGAAGTTGCTACTACGATGCGAATGGTTTTGCCCTTGTAGAAAGGCTCTTGAGCGAATGTTGGATTCGCTAGGTGCTGAACAATCGCGATGACAGTGACAATCAGAGTCACAATGTTTTTGTGCACCACAATCGTGCTCCTCTCGCCGCAAAGCTGCGCGAATCTAAGTAAAACACTTGTTTGTGTCAAGCACGGCTTCGGGAAAGCATAGACCCTTCGCTTTGCTCAGGGCGAAATACTCTCGACTGAATCGGAAAAGCCGCAGGTCCTTCGCTTGGCTCAGGATGACTCGTTCCAGGCGGGAGTCTGGAACGAGTCAATTTGACACCCCGGACGGAGCGCTGTAAATTTCGCCATTAGACTTTGGATTCAGCTGTTCGATTGAGGAGAAAGACCATGATTCAGCCCATCGCGCTAGCGGCGACTCACATGGAATGCCGCAATCTGCAGGAGTCGATGGCGGTGATGACCGAGTTGCTCGCGTTTGAAAAAATTTCCGAAAAACCGGGCGAAGCCACTCTCAAACATCCCAATTCTCCCTGGGTACTGATACTGCATGAAGCAGGGGCGGACGCTCCCGCTAAACCCATGCACAACCACTGGGGCGTGCGCGTGATGACGACGGCGGAAGTCGACAAAGCTTACGAGTATCTGACCGCGCATAAACAACAGTACAAACTGGGCGCGATCGGCAAGCCGACGTGGAGCCATGGATCCTATTCTTGCTACTTCGTCGAGCCGGGCACCAACGGTTGGGAAATCGAATGCTACGAAGATTTTTCGCGCAAAGAAGCGGCGGCGCAAAAATTCGGCGGCGTAAAAAAACCGCACTGGGAAGAAATCTATCCGGAAGAACGTTTTCCCGGGCGCGGCTACGTGCCGCAGGCTTTTACGCATGGCACTTTAGTCGCGACCGATTTGGAGGCCAACAAAGATTTTTACACGAGGGTTCTGGACCTGGAAGTGCACCGCTTCAGCAGTCACGTGATCTACGTCAAGCATCCAAGCACGAAGACTTACATCGTTTGCGCCCTGCGCGAGAATCCAAAAGTTTTTTCGCCAAACTTTCGCAATACTCTGACCGTGGCTTCGAAAGACATGGTGAAGGACGCTCATCGAGCGTTCAGCCAATCGGGCAAAGAGCTTGGTGTGAGCGAGCTGTTTCCACTGCAAGAAAATAACGGCACGGCTTCGTTCTGCAAATGGGCCTGCGCGATTTGCGCGAGATCATGCGGCGCAAGGCGCCGGCAGAAGCGTGGAAACATTTCAACGGCGCCGCCGAGACCAAGGCGACTTTTCACCGTAATCCGCGCGCGTTTCGCCAGTATCTCTTTCGCCAAAAGATTTTCCACGATGTCTCGGAGCCCGATGTTTCCATCGAGCTGTTCGGCCACAAGCTCCCGACCCCCGCGATCACTGCACCGGTGGGAAGCTTCATTCTTTTCGGCAAAGACGCCGAGCGGCAAGTCGCCGAAGGCACCGATCAGGCTGGCGCGATGATGTTTGTCAGTCAAGCAGCCAAGTTCAATCCGAAAGACTGGCGCGACGCGGACAAATCGCCGCTGGTGTTTATGGCTTACATGAACCGCGGCAAGGAAGAGGTTTCCGACTACGCCAAATTGTCGGAGGATCTCGGCTTCGCTGCGGTGGGAATCACCATGGACACGGTTCGCCCAGTCAAAATCGGCGACGAAGTGCCGCTTTCGACCAAAGACGGCAAACCGCGCAGAGGCCACAAGTCGACGACCAAGGATATCGAATGGATGAAACAGCAGGTCTCGCTACCCGTGGTGGTCAAGGGCATCATGGGCGGTGACGACGCGCGCGCGGCGGTGAATGCCGGAGCCGACGCGTTGGTGGTTTCGAATCACGGTGGGCGGATTCTCGACTACAATCGCGCGGCGCTGGAAGCCTTGCCCGAAGTCGTCGATGCCGTTGGCGGAAAGATTCCCGTCTTGCTCGATAGCGGCATTCGCAGTGGCGGCGATATCGTCAAAGCGCTCGCGCTCGGCGCGAAAGCGGTGCTCGTCGGCCGGCCAGTGGCCTGGGGAGTGGGCGCTTTCGGCGCGCTTGGCGTGGAACGGGTGTTCACGATCTTTACCGAGGAAATGCAGCGGGTCATGACCATGACCGGCGCGGCGCGCATCGCCGACGTAACCAAGTCGATGTTGTTTCGCGACGAGCCGGGAGGAGCGCACGCCTTATGATTTACATCATCTGGGGTATCGTTTTCGTGCTCGGTATCTGGGTTATCTCGACGTACAACGGTCTCACTGCATTGCGCCTGCGCATCCAGAACGCTTGGCGGCAGATCGACGTGCAACTCAAGCGGCGCTACGATCTGATCCCCAACCTCGTCGAGACCGTCAAGGGCTACATGCAGTACGAGCAGGATACCCTGCAGAAGGTGATCGATGCGCGCAGCCAGGCGATGGCGGCGAAAGGAGTGAAAGAAAGCGCCGAGGCGCAAACCGCTCTGACGCAGTCGCTGGGCAAAGTATTCGCGCTGATGGAGAATTATCCGGAGCTCAAGGCCAGCAAAAACGTTTCAGACCTGCAAGAGGAATTGACGACGACCGAGAACCAGATCGCTTTCGCGCGCCAGTACTACAACGATCTGGTAACGCAATATAATACCAAGCAGCAAGTGTTTCCGTCGAACATGCTCGCCGGATTGTTCGGCTTTAAACCCAGCGAGTTCTTTGAAGTCGCGGAGGCGGAGAAGACACTGCCGCGCGTGAATCTTTCCCTTACCCGCTAGCGCAGGGGCTGCCGCTGGACACATCGCCGGCTTTGGATTTCGCTCAGCGTCAAGTGCATAACCAGCGCTGCAGCGCCGCCTTGGTGGGCGTTTTTATCTTGTTTTTTATTTTCATCGGCGGCGCTATCGACTCTATCTATTTGGATGCGTTCACGCCCGTTGGGCCAGCGTTTCCGGTGGCGACGATTTTTGCCCTCGGCTTCGCCACATTCACGACGCTCACGGCGTATTACGGCGGCAGCGATATCATTCTTTCGTCTCTCGGCGCCGAGAAACTCAATCTCCAACTTCCCGAGCACCGCGAATTGCACAACGTCGTGACGGAAATGGCCTTGGCCTCCGGTTCGCCGATGCCGCGGCTCTTCGTCATTTTCGATCCGGCGCCCAATGCCTTTGCGACCGGGACCAATGAAAAAAACGCGGCCATTTGTGTGACGACGGGCCTGCTGACGTTGATGGACCGGGAGGAAACTCAGGGCGTGGTTGCGCACGAGATCTCGCATATTCGCAACGAGGATGTTTTGTTGATGAC
>VBKX01000422.1:1834-2031 GCA_005879435.1 Deltaproteobacteria bacterium | reverse complement strand
CCGGCGGCAACTTTCGTTCGCTATCGAAGGGGCCGCCGGGCGCGAGACGAAGCAGAGTAAATGTCAGTGTGGCAACTGCCCAGAGCACGATCAAGCCGTGAATGAAACGTTTCAACAGCAGAGCAATCATTTAACTGGGATGAATGTAACTCAGAGCGCACGAGTTGTCATTCTGTTTGGGCTGCAACAGAGTGATC
>VBKX01000422.1:0-1490 GCA_005879435.1 Deltaproteobacteria bacterium | reverse complement strand
CGATTTTTTTTTCTAACCAGCGCGTGTTGACTGTTCCATGGCGATATTCCGGATCGGCAATCACCGTTTTAAGAAATGGAATCAAAGTATCGATGCCGCTTACGTGAAAATCATCCAGCGCTTTGTGGGTTAGATTCGCGGCGTCTTGGCGCGTGCCAGCATGAACGATCAACTTAGCGAGCAGCGAATCGTAGTAAGGCGGCACGAAATAACCGGGATAACAGTGCGTATCGAGCCGAATACCCGCACCCTCGGGTGCTTGCCATTCGGTAATCCGGCCAGGGCAAGGACGGAAACCGTGCTGCGGAGATTCCGCGTTGATGCGGCACTCGATGGCGTGGCCGGTAAATTGGATGTCCGATTGTTTGAACGGCAGGGGCTCGCCGCGAGCGATGTGTAGCTGCTGGGCGACGAGATCGACGCCTGTGATCATTTCGGTGACCGGGTGTTCTACCTGAATTCGGGTGTTCATCTCTAGAAAATAGAAATCCGTCGTGTCGTTGTCGTAGATGAATTCGATGGTGCCGGCGCTGCGGTAGCCGATATTGCGCGCGAGGGTCGCCGCCGCGGTGCAAATCTTGGCGCGGACGTCCGCCGGTACCGCATAGGCCGGCGCTTCCTCGATGATCTTCTGGTGGCGCCGCTGCAGGGAACAATCCCGCTCGCCGAGATGGATCACGGTGCCATGCTGATCGCCGAGAATCTGCACTTCGATGTGACGCGCGTTGCCGACATATTTTTCCATGTAGAGCGTATCGTTGCCGAATGCCGTTCGCGCTTCCGCCGCGGCGGTACGGAAAGTATCTTCGATCTCGTTGGCGTTGGATACCAGCTTGATGCCCCGGCCGCCGCCGCCGGCCGACGCCTTGAGCAGGAGAGGATAGCCGATCTGTTCGGCGAGCCGCGCAGCTTCGTGCGGATTCTTCGCATGATCTGATCCCGGAACCAACGGCACTCCGGCGGCGCGAGCAATTTTGCGCGCTTCGAGCTTGTTATTCTCGGCGCTCGGGCCGATGAAGGTAATATTGTTTTCAGAGCAGGCTTGAGCGAGGGCGGCTCGCTCTGAGAGAAATCCGTACCCGGGATGAAGCGCGTCGCAGCCGGTGCCTTGCGCCGCCGCCATTAGGTTTTCGATTTTCAGATAACTATCGGTGGAGCGCGCCGGGCCGATGCAGACCGCTCGGTTGGCTATCTGGGCGGCCATGCTTTCGCGGTCGGCGTCCGACACCGAGGCAACTGTTTCAATTCCCAAACTTTGACAAGCCCTGATGACACGCACGGCGATTTCGCCGCGGTTCGCGACCAATACGCGAGTGACACTCATGGATACTCCGGAAAATACGATGAGAAAGACACTGGAGACAGGCAACTTTTCGACGAAGCCGAAGAGAAGCCAGTCTCCACGCTGATTACGGCTTGACGATGAATAGCGTCTGGCCGAACTCGACGAATTGACCGTTTTGCACAACCAGCTCGACGATCGTGCCCTT
>VBKX01000421.1 GCA_005879435.1 Deltaproteobacteria bacterium | reverse complement strand
GTGCTCTTGACGCTGGCGTAGAGCAACATGAGTAACGGAACGAGAACGAGATAAGAGACGACGGCAACCGTCAGGCCCAATGCCAGGGAACGCACCGAGATGCGCGATCTCGTCAGAATTCCAACGCTTGGGTTTTGGCTTTCAACTGCAACATTCATTTTAGCAGCTCCACGTTTTTACCCGTCGTGTCATCCTGAGCAAAGCGAAGGATCTCGACTTAATCATGAAGGCCAACTCAGGCGAGATCCTTCGGCTGGGCCTCAGGATGACATCGCGATCGGATTGTGTCATCGCCCCATGATTTCTGTCGACTTCCAATGCACGAAATCTATTCTTACCGCAGCGCGCCGAGCAATTTTCCCAACTCGCGCTGGATTTCCAAGATCGACGCAAAGGTCTTATCGGTTTCCAAGATGATCGCCGGCTGCTGGCTCTTGATTCTCTCGGCAACGTTGCCGATCGCGTTTCTGCCCACCTCCATGGCCTGTCCCTGGGTCGCGTATCTGATCTTTTGCCCCTCAGGCGTTCCCATCCAACCGGCGAAGAAACGCGCGGCATTCGGGTGAGACGCAGTCTTGAGAACTCCCTCTGCGGAAGTCAGCACCGGCAGAGGTGAGACGGCGATCCAGTCCACTGC
Organism: Deltaproteobacteria bacterium; assembly: GCA_005879435.1. Lineage (GTDB taxonomy): Bacteria > Desulfobacterota > Binatia > UBA9968 > UBA9968 > DP-20. The sequence continues at coordinate 1,690 of VBKX01000421.1, read as the reverse complement.
CGCGCCCTGTTTCTTCAAGCGCTCGATGGTGTAAGCGTAAGTGCCGACGGCAATCGAAACTTGACCGCCCGCGAGCGCGTTGGCGACGGTCGTGCCGCCCTGAACGATGATCGGTTGCTGGGAGAGAATTTTTTTGACCAATTCGGTTGCCTTCGGTTTGCCCCACTCGGTGCCAAGCATGGCGAATGGCACCAGTCGCGCCTCGATAATTATCTTCTTTCCCTTCCACTTCGGATCGGCGAGATCCTCCCAACTTTTCGGCGCCTCCTTGGCGCTCACCATTTTAGTGTTGTAAGAAATCGGCAAGGTAAGATTATAAGCGCCGACAAAGCGTTGGTTGGCGTATACCGCATCGAGGCCAAAGTCCTTCTCCCATCCCGGATACGGGGCCAGCATGTCGCGATCGATCAATGGCCGCAACGCGCGCAGCGAACCGGACTGAATGACGTCCACCGCCGCCGGCTTCCCCGCCTGGCTTTCGGCGATGATGCGCTGCACAAGCGGTTCCGGAATGCTTTCGAAGTGCTCGATCTTGATGCCCGGATACTGTTTATCCAGCACCTCCTGCATGCGTTGATAAATAATCGCGTCCGTCGGTCCCCAAATTACCACCGTGCCTTCCTTTTTCGCGGCGTTATAGAGTTGCGTGATCGCGTCACCACCGGTCTTGCTCTTGTCTTGGCCGTAGCCCACACCACCGGTGAATCCGCTCACGAGCATCATAACGAGGACAGCTGTGCAATTTCGCAGTTTCATGACTCGATTCATCCTTCCCTGGTTCAAGAGTTCAAGGTTCAACGTCATTGAATGCGATGCCTTTGCAAGAAATCCTCCAGCGCGATGAGCGCGCCGTCGCCGTCCCAAAACGTCATATGCTTCACGTCCGGCACGAGCGCAAGCTCGCAGCCGGGCACGCGCTCGGCGAGTTTTCGCGCCGTGCCGACCGGCGTGCTGCCGCCGCGATTGACGTCGTCCCGGGCGCCACAAAGTATCAGCGTCGGCACTTTTACTTTCGGCGCGTTGCCTAACGTATCCCAAGTGCGCCGCGCCTCGTAGTGATATCGATGTTGCTCCGGACTCGTCTGACGCCGCCACAACGCATCCGAAAGCGCTTTGACCACTTCCGGATGGGCATCGTAAAAAGTGGAATTGAACGCCATGTGAGTATTCTCGACGTGACCGCGAATGAAGCGCTCGAAGCCATGCTCACGAATCTCTTCTTCGTCGGTATTTCTGATCACCCGCGGACCGCCGTCGGTCGCTTTCGTTCCCGCACCCGCTGCGGCAATCGTCAGCGTAGCGACGAGATCGGGCCTTTGGATCGCTAGCGCTTGCGCGATCTGTCCACCCAGTGCAAAACCCGCCGCGTGACAGCGCGATACTTTCAAATACTCCAGCAGTCCTGCACAATCTTTGGCGAACTGCTCGATAGTATAACCGTTATCGGGCTTGCTGCTGTAACCCGTACCGCGGCAATCGAAGACGATGGCGCGAAATCGCTTCGACAAAAACGGCACGACGCTTACCTTCCAGGTATCGCACGGCCACCACGACGGCGGCGCGAGTAACACCGGGTCGCCTTGTCCTTGCTCCTCGTAATAGATATCAACGGCGCCGATCTTCGCGGTGGGCATATCATACCTCGTTTCTAATTCTGCTCGACTTCCTGCACCTATTGGAGGGGTTGCCA
>VBKX01000420.1 GCA_005879435.1 Deltaproteobacteria bacterium | reverse complement strand
CCAACTCTCCGTCGGCTTTTTTCTCCATATTCCGTTTCCCTCCTTCGAGGTGTTTCGCCTGCTGCCGGGGGAATGGCGGCGCGATATTCTCGAAGGGCTCCTAGGCGCCGATCTCGTCGGGTTTCATACCTACGAATACACCCACCATTTTCTCCAATCGGTGCTGCGCATTCTCGGTTACGAACATCACCTGGGACAAGTCGTCGCCAAGGATCACGTGGTCCGAGTCGACACCTTTCCCATGGGCATCGACGTCGACAAGTTCGCCGGCGCGGTGCTCCAGAGCGATACCGAACGGGAAGTGCGCGATCTCAAAGAAACGCTCACCGGAGTCCAGCTGATCCTTTCGGTGGATCGACTCGATTACACCAAGGGCATCTCGAATCGCTTGGAGGGTTACGAATTATTTCTCGAGTCAAACCCCGAATACCATGGCAAGGTCGCTTTACTGATGGTCGTCGTGCCGTCACGCATCGGCGTTGTGCAATACGATCTGATGAAGCGTCAGATCGAAGAGCTAGTCGGTAAGATCAACGGGCGTTTCGGACGAGTCGGCTGGACTCCGGTGGTTTATCAATACCGTCACGTGCCGTTCAGCTCTTTGGCGGCGCTTTACGTGGTGAGCGACGTATGTTTGGTGACTCCGCTGCGCGACGGCATGAACTTGGTCGCCAAAGAATACGTGGCCGCCAGAGGCGCCGGCGCCGGCATGCTGATCTTGAGTGAAATGGCCGGCGCCGCCAAGGAACTTCCTGAGGCGATCATTGTCAATCCGAATAACCGAGTTGAAATCGCGGCGGCCTTGAAAGAGGCGCTCGAAACGCCGGCGGAGGAACAGCAAAAGCGCAATCGGCTCATGCAGCGGCGTCTGCAGCGCTACAACGTTGCCCGATGGGCCAGTGATTTCTTGAATACTCTCGTCGGCATGAAGGAGATTCAGAATCGAATCGAGTCTAAGCTTTTGTCTTCGGTTACTCAGAGGGAAATCATTGCTCGCTACCAAAGGAATCAGCGCCGGCTGCTGTTTTTAGATTATGACGGCACCCTGACGCCTTTGGTTCGCCACCCTACGATGATCAAGCCTACCGAGTTGAGACGCGATCTGCTCAAAACTCTGGCATCGGACCCGAAAAACACAGTCGTCATTGTCAGCGGACGCGAGCGGCTGACGCTTGAAGAATGGTTCGGTGATCTGCCGATTGGTCTTGCTGCGGAACACGGCGCTTGGCTCAAGTTAGCCGGACAACCTTGGCAACGGGCAAAACCCATGACCACCGAGTGGAAGCGCGAGTTACTGCCGATCCTTGAAATTTATGCCGACCGTTTGCCGGGCGCTCTCGTCGAAGAAAAGGAAGACGCCGTGGCATGGCATCTTCGCATGGCGGATCCGGAACAAGCAGGGTTACGCGCGCCCGAACTGGTTGACCACCTGCTCAGTCTCACGGTTAAAACCGATCTGCAAGTGGTTTTAGGAAGCAAAGTCGTGGAGATTCGGCACGCGGGCGTGGATAAAGGCAGCGCCGCGTTGAACTGGTTAATCAATGCGGACTATGATTTTATTCTCGGCATCGGCGACGACGCGACCGATGAGGATTTGTTCAAAGCCCTACCGGACTCGGCGGTGACCATACGTGTCGGCATTGCTGCCACGCTAGCTCAATACAACCTGCGCAGCAGCGCCGACGTGATCGATCTCCTTTGTGCCTTCATGGACAACTCTCAGCCGGCATTAACTGCGCATCAATAATCGACGTCACACAAGTTTAAGCCAAAGCAAGACCGCCGTGCCGGTCATGATGACCAGTCCCAGAGGCACGCCCAATTTCGCCCATTCGCTGCTTTTAATGTGCAGGGCGTGCGCAGAGATGATATTGGGAATGTTGCCGGGAATCAGCATACCACCCGAAATGAGC
>VBKX01000419.1 GCA_005879435.1 Deltaproteobacteria bacterium | reverse complement strand
ATTGCGCCGCGTTGCCCGACAATCTAGTCGAGGCGGAGCTCTTTGGAATTGAAAAGGGCGTGGCTACCGGCGTCGACCGGCGCATCGGCAAGTTCGAGGCTGCCCAAGAGGGAACGCTATTCCTGGATGAAATCGGCGACTTGAGCCTAGCAGCTCAAGCAAAAATTCTTCGCGTTCTGCAGGAGCGCTCGGTCGACCGGGTCGGCGGCCGGGCTCCGATACCCATCGACGTGCGGGTGATCGCCGCCACCAACCGCAATCTGGAAGCATGCACGAGGGAAAAACAATTTCGCGAAGACTTATACTACCGCCTGAGCGTCGTTAATATTCAAACCCCGGCGTTACGGGAGACCCCCGAGGACATACCGATCCTGGCAAATCACTTTCTGCAAAAGCACTGCGCGATGATGTCCGTCGAGCCCAAGCAATTTACCGCCGCGGCGGTCGATCGCTTATCGGCCTACCACTGGCCGGGAAACTCGCGCCAGCTCGAAAATGAAGTGAAGCGATTGGTAGCCTCGGTACGGAGCAAAATCATTACCGAAGACCAGATTGCCATCCAGCCAGAGGCGAAACCCGTCCAAACGCGGGTCGAACTTCCGGCCGCATCGCTGGGCTCCGGTAAATCGCTCTTCGCAGCCGTCGAGGCCCTCGAGCGCCAGATGATTCAAGACGCCTTGAAGCAATCGGGCGGGAATAAGCTTAGGGCTGCGCAGATTCTCGGTTTGAGCCGTCAAGGATTCCTCAAAAAGCTCAAGAAGCTCGATGCCTCAGCCGCATGAACGGCATGTCGCGCACTTGCATGACTATGCCCTGCGCCCTAGGCGCACCCGACGACGCGATTTTGCGTCTCCCGCGCTAGAATCTGTGTCGCAATCAGAAAAATACAAGGAGTGTCATGCTGAGTGCGGCGAAGCATCTCGCACTTGCATTCACTTTCGAAACCGAGATCTTTCGGCTATCGCATCAGGATGACATTGTGACACAGTAGGCCAGCAAGTCGCCGGCCTCTTGCTATTTCATCTTGTTAAAGATGCCTTTAGCGGCTTGCTGCAAAAGCGGATTACGCACAACGACTTTGGAAATCGCGCTTCTCAGCTTTGCCTTGTTGTCTTTGGCTTTCGAAGCCTTTCTTTGAGCGTTCACAGCGGCCTGCAGATCTTTGTTTTCTTTGATCAGGGCGCGTATCGCCTTTCGGACTTTCTCGGCTTTCGCCTCAGATAGTTTTGGTCCGCTCTTTCCCATGCCTCACCTCCAACAGGTAAATTAAATTTTTGTCACGCTAAACTTAATGGTTTTCGATGTCAAGAATCCTTTTCGCATTTGGCGCCGATACTGGGATCGCGGGTGCGCTCGGTCGCTTTAAGCCTCTCCAGTTCTGCGTGCACGCGACTGTCCGAGCGAAACTTCGCCACGTTGGAAGACATCTTGATAAAGTCTTCCAGCAGTCCGACAAAACGTTTGCTCCACATCGACGGAAGCATGCCTCCGTACAAGTTACTCACGCTCAGGTCATGGCCCATGCCGCGCAATTCCAACAAGACACGCCGGCCGTCTTTCAACCCGTTGACTAGAAAATCTTCCGCCTGGCAGCCGGCAATCACGGCATCGCGGCTTCCCTTGACCAGGAGCGTCGGCACCTCGTGGCGAAAATCCGCGGGATTCCACGGGCAAATTTTCTCGCCGGAAACGACGCCGATTTTTTTGGCCTGATCTCTCCCGAACTCTTTGCCGGCGCCGGAGCGCTTGGCGAAATCGTCGATATCCTTTCCAGTGAAACAGCCTTCTTTGCCCATCATCACCGGGAGCCAGCGCGTCACGCCGTCATAGACGCCAAAAACATAGTTGCCGCGCTCCGACTCGCGCCCGCCGATTTGCTCGCGTTGTTTCTCTCTCGCCGCTTTCAGCCGATCGCAATACTGGCACTCCGCCGAAGCGCCGCTGAAAATCGGATCTTTGAGACTACAACCGCCAGCATTGGTTGCCATAAGATCGTAGGCAATAATGAGAGCGGCATTCACGCGGTTGCGGCTGTCCGCGACGAAGACTAAACCGTCCTTTTCCGGCGCGCCGGACATTTGCAAATAGCGGATGGCGCCAAAGAATTCGATTGGAAACCGATCGAAGCGGCTTTGAAACTCTCTGTTTTTCTTTAGCGCCTTGAAGTTGTCGACGATAAAGTCAGCCGAGCCGAAATCTGGGTCAATCGTCGCTACAATCTTGCGCAGGCGACCGACGATGTCATCGATCAGCTTGTCGGTCAAAAAACAGAAATTATCGCTCGCTTCCAAGGCATCACCGGCCATCCCAATCTGAGGACCGGAAAAGTCGGTGACTTTGGATTTGAGATACGACGGCGACTCGCATCGACAATTGCCCGCCCCCTGGGTGCGATAGTACGTCAAGATCGATCTGAGATTTTCTACAATCACACCCGCGCGCGCACTGTGAGTGCTCGCCCGATGGCGGTCCACCGGTCCGGTCAGAATCAAACTTCGCACTTTGGGATTGGGGTCCTTGGCTTGACCGTATTTGGCCGCATATCGCTGCGCGATCACCGTCCCCCAGCTATGCCCGTAGATCGCGTCCCATGGTCTTGCCTTGAGCACCGCTTGGCGCAGTTTTTCAATATCGTCCACCACATAATCGGCGCGCAAAAATTGATCGTAAAGTTGTGCCCCTTCGATAGCACTCTTAGCCATGCCGCGCGGGTGGAAGTAAACCACGTTGTGCTTCTCTTCCAGAAGGCGCAAAGCGGCGGAGCGGTTGGTTGGATCAACGATCGCCCCCGGACCTCCGGGGATATAAAGGATGTTGAGGCGCTGCTTCTGGGTGAGATCGAAACTGTCGCTGAGAAAATAAGCGAGCTCGAACTCGCAGGACGACGGCTTTTCGTCGCAGCGAAACCCGGCGGGAAAAGGTCGATCATCCGGCAGCAATTTGAGTTTTAATACCTGCCCTTTCAACTTCCCGGGATCACCCATCTCGTCGCGGGTCCATGAATCCGCCCCCCGTTGGCCGGCGTTAACCGACGCCGCCGGGATGAGCATCAGTAAGGCGCACACTGCAATCAGCCGGACCATCTTCATGGGGTTAACGCCTCCCCACCTGGCTCACGGCGATTTTGGCAATTCGTCGCTTCGGATACGCGATCATTTGTTTCAATATCGCAGAATAGTCGGCGAGCAATTTTGCGATGCGCGACCGATCGAACAAGTCGGTCTTATAGTTTACAGCTCCTGTGAACTTGGTTGACATCTCGTGTAAATGGAAGTTTACATCCAATCGCGCCATTGCTATGCCCGGATCGCTCGCGCGATTTTTACCGTTCCATGACGCAATTGTAAGACCATTGCTTTTTAGGGTTGGCGTCCATAGGTTCCGATAGTTAAACATCACCTGGTATAAAGGCGGGCGGGCGCGCTTTCGCTTCTTCGCAAGCAGCGTCTCCAAATATTCGAACGGAACGTCTTGGTGCGCGTAGGCCCCTAAACAAGTTTCGCGAACATCCCTTAGCACTTCGACACAGGTCATCGCCGGTAGAACGCGCGTACGTAAAACCAGCGCGTTGACGAAATAGCCGATCAGTCCGTCGGTTCCCGCTTGCCCCCGGTTAGCGACGAGCGTGCCGATCCGAATATCGGTTTCACCCGTCCAGCGGTAAAGTAAAACATCCAAGGCCGTGACGAAGACCATAAATGGCGTGCAGTTCTGCGCGCGCGCGAATGACTTGATCCGCGCGACCAGATCGTCAGTAAACTCCATAGGCTGCCGGGCGCTATGAAAGCGCGGCGCGCTCTTGAGATTGGGTTCGCGCCGGAACTCAAGCGCGGGCGCCAGCTCGTCCAAGCGCTGGCGCCAGTACGCGATTTGCCGCTCGAAAGCTCCGCTCTTGAGCAGTTGCTTCTGCCAGGTGATAAAATCGGAATATTGAAACGGCAGCGCCGGCAACGGCGACGGCATGGCCGTCGTGAATGCTTCGTACAGCGCCGCCAACTCTTTGCGAAACACTCCCATGGACCACTGGTCGCTGATGATATGGTGCATCGTAACCAGGAGAGTATATTGGTCATCGGCCAGCCGAAGCAGCGTGGTTCTGAAGAGCGGCGGTTTTTCCAAGTCGAAGGTGCGTGCCGCATCCCGTTTAGAAATCTCGTCGAGTTTATTGTCGCGTTTTTTCTTCGGCAGGCGCGCGAGATCGACGATCGATAATTTGACCGTGAGGCGGCGGCGAACAACCTGCCGCGCGCCATCCGCCGTATCGATGAATGCCGTGCGCAGCGGATCGTGACGATTGACAACCTCTTGAATCGCCTTCTTCAGCGCCGCCACGTCGACTCGCCCCTCGAGCCGGTAGGCGTAAGGCATGTTCAGAAAATCCGCGCCGCCAAACAATTGGCCGAAAAGAAACAGCTGCTTCTGCCCGAAAGATAATCCCACCGCTCCCTTACCTGGCACCGGGGTAATCGCCGGCAAATCCTTTTCCTGATCCGGTCGCACGACCCTTTCCACACGCGGCGCCAAGCCTGCGATGGTCGGAGACTCGAAGAGGTCGCGCAGCGCCACCGGCTTATGAAAAACCGCGCGCATCCGCGCCGCGACTTGCGCCGCCAGCAAAGAGTGGCCGCCGAGATCGAAGAAGTTATCCTCAACACCGACGTTGTCAATTCGCAAAATCTCCTGCCAGATTTGTCCGATCAAGATCTCGATCTCGGTGCGCGGTTCCATGACCGTTCCCTCGTTGCAGCCGTCCAAGTCTGCGGACGGCGGCAAAGCACGCCGGTCAATTTTGCCGTTCGGCAGAAGGGGTAGCTTTTCGAGCCAAATGAAATTGCCGGGCACCATGTAGTCCGGCAGCTTCGCCCGCAAGAAGCTCCGCAACTCGCGGGCCGCTGGCCCCGCTTGATCTATCGCCACGACGTAGGCAAGCAACTGAGTGGCGAATTTTGAATTTTGGATTTTAGCTTGTAAGTCGGCGCGACCGTTTGGTTCTGCCGCGGTCAACTCACGTAGCGCGACGGCGCTTTCGCGAATCGCCGGATGGTGATCCAGCGCCGCTTCAATTTCGCTCAGCTCGATCCGGCAGCCGCGAATTTTGACCTGGTCGTCAGCGCGACCCAAAGATTCAATATCACCGTCGGCGCGATAGCGCGCCATATCGCCGGTTCGAAAAAGTCGAGAATCTGTGTCCACGCTAAACGGATTCGCGACGAACTTCTCTGCGGTCAATTTCGGCCCCTTCAGATAACCGCGCGCAAGACTGTCGCCACCGACATACAATTCACCCCGCGCTCCGACCGGCACGGGCTGCATGTGGGAATCGAGCAGATAGATTTGCGTGTTGTGGATCGGCCGGCCGATGGAAATCGTCGAGCCGGGCGAGCCGTCGTCGATCTCCGAGCAAGTCACGTCCGCCGAAACTTCCGAAGAGCCGTACAGATTCACCAACTTGCAGCCGGGCCGGGCTTGCCGGAATCTGACAAGTGCTTACGCGGATCGTGACACTGCGCCAAAATCTCACGTAACAAAGAAGGAACCACAACCAGCCGCGTTACCCGATGTTGAGCCAGATAACCAACAAGACGCTCGGGATCTTTGGCTGTAAGCTCAGGAACGATCACCGTCGGAACGCCGCGAAGCAGCGCGCCGAAGATTTCCCAAACCGAATCGACGAAACTCAGCGAAGTTTTCAGACAATTTTTTTCATCCGGCTTGAACGGATAGGTCTTCCACATCCAGGTGAAGCGATTGACCGCGCCCCGATGCAGCGCCACGACTCCCTTCGGAGTTCCGGTCGAACCTGAAGTGTAGATGACGTAGGCGGGGCTGTCAGCAGCTACGCGATTCCTTGGATTCCCTGCGCGCTTGGACTCCCTGCGTCGCGGCTCATCGACGAAGAGCGTCGGCCCGCGAGCCGCAATTCGATGCGCGAACTTCCGCTGCGTCAGCAAAATGGCGATCTCGGCATCGGCAATCATGAATTTTAAACGTTCGGTTGGATAGCCGGGATCCAGCGGCACATAAGCACCGCCGGTTTTTAGAATCGCTAGCAAACTCGTCACCATCTCGAAAGAACGCTCGACCATTACACCGACGAGTTTCCCGGGGCCGACGCCGAGTTCCTTCAGCTCATACGCAAGCCGATTGCCGCGACCGTTTAGATCTCGATAAGTCAACCTCTCGTTTTCGAGTTCCAACGCAATCGCCTCCGGCGTGCGTTCGACCTGCGCTTCAAATAGCTCGTGAATGCACGTGTCGCGCGGGTATTCCGCCGCCGTGTTGTTCCATTCAACGAGAAGCTGTCGCCGCTCTGGCGCGCTAAGCATCGGCATCGTCGCGATGGAGCGGTCGGGATCGGCGACGGCGTTTTCTAAAAGAGCGTGATAATGGCCGGCCATCCGCGCGATGGTCGCAGCATCGAAAAGATCGACCGAGTATTCGATGAACCCGAGCAGTTTACCCTCGCGTTCCCGCAAATAAAGAGACAGATCGAACTGCGCTGTTTGGTTGTCGATCTCGATCGACTCCAAACGGATGCCCGGCGGATTCGCAGGACGGCGCGGCGTGTTTTGCAAAACCAACATTGTCTGGAAAATAGGATGGCGGTTCAGTTCGCGCCGTGGATTCAACGCCTCCACGACTTTTTCGAACGGCGCCGCCTGATGCGCGTAGCCGTCGAGGCAAACTTCGCGCGCGCGGCGGAGCAGCTCTTTAAAGCTCGGTTGACCGGAAAGATTGACCCGCAAGGCGATCGTGTTGACGAAAAAGCCGATAACCCCCTCAATCCCCCTCTGTTCGCGGTTGGCCACCGGCGCGGCGACAATAATATCTTCCTGTCCGGTGTGGCGATAGAGCAAGAGTTGAAAGGCCGCCAGCAGCGTCATAAATAAAGTGACGCCTTCGCGCTTACTCAAATCGTTGAGCGCCGCCGTCAATGCGGGAGGTAGCTCCAACGGTTGCCTCCCGCCGCGAAAACCCTGCGTCGCCGGCCGCGGACGATCCATCGATAGATCGAGATACGGAGCGTCGGCAAGTTGTTGCTTCCAGTACGCCAAATGCGCTTCAAGCACATCACCTTGAAGTTGTCGCCGTTGCCAGACAGCATACTCTCGGTACCGCACCGTGAGCTCCGGCAGTGTTGGAGCGCTGCCGTTGACGAAATCTTTGTAGAGTGACCACAGCTCGTGCGTGAAAATTCCCATCGACCACGCGTCCGTAATCATGTGGTGCATGCAGAAAATCAGCACATGCACATCGTCGTGCTCTTTAAGCAGCCGGAGTCTAAACAACCGATCGCCCGATAAATCGAACGGTTGCCGCGCCTCCTTAAGAAGTAAGCGCGTGGTTTGTTCTTTTCGTTCCTCTTCCAACAGCGCGCTGAGATCGGTGGGATTCAGGCGCAGAGATTCATGCACAGTGGCGCACTGAAGCGGACGGCCTTCGACGGCGACAAATTTGGTCCGGAGCGACTCGTGGCGACGGATAAGCTTACTCAAAGATGATTCGAGTGCGCCAATATCCAGCGGACCGGTGATACGTACAGCGCGAGTGAGATTGTAAACCGAACGTCCTGGCTCCAATTGTTCCAAGAGCCACAAGCGCTCTTGAGCGAACGACAGCGGCGACGGTTGGTGGTCGTCGATGTGCGGAATTGGCGTCCCAGAGATTTCCAACCGCGCATTGGCGCGCTGCAAAAAACCGATGATCTCTTTCTTGTGTTTGGCAATCTGCTCACTCAAGGCGGGAGTTAGAGTGCCGCGCGGCGCGTTCACGCGCAGGCGTTCGCCGATGACCGAGAGGCGGATATCGAGGCTACAAAGCTGCTCGAAGAGTGCGGCGGCGCTTATAACTCGATCTCCTCTCGCTCAATTACACGCGGATCGATTGCTGCATCGGTAGAACTTCCTGCCGATTCGAAGCGCTTGGCCAGCGTCGCCACCGTCGGCGCTTGCAGGAAGGTTCTTAGATCCAAATTCATCTGCAGAGTTTCTCGAATCCTTGCAGCGGCCTGGGCAGCGAGTAAGGAATGGCCGCCGAGCTCGAAAAAATTGTCCAGCCGGCCGACTC
>VBKX01000418.1 GCA_005879435.1 Deltaproteobacteria bacterium | reverse complement strand
GAGCAGGTGTTGGAATACAACCAGGACCCCAATTATCTAAGAGATCTTCTGCTCTATAAGCTGACCCTGGAAGCGCAGAAACGGGTTGCCGAAAGTCGGTTGGCGAAGCGCGAGATCGTCCGTAGGCTCGGGACATCTGCGACTCAGCTTTATCGATTGTTGGATCAAACCAACTATGAGAAGTCCGTCGATCAGCTCGTTTCTTTGCTGCAGATCTTGGACTGCGAAGTGGATCTAGTCGTGCGCGCGAAGAGCGCATAAATCTGCATTCGCCAAACTCAGATCTCCGTCACGCTCCGCAGTTTTAACTTTTTCCGTTTGGATTGGTCGAGGGCGTATTTGCCCACCGCGAGATCTTCGTCGGCGATGCCGTTGGATTGAAAGAAAATTCTCTTCGGTCGCGGCTGCGGGACGCCTTCGGCGACGATCTTTTCCAATGGCAGGATATCTTCCCAACGGGCGATGCGAGTTTGACAGGCTTCGACCAGATCGCCGCTGTCGGCTTTGGCCGCGGCGAGGTCATCGACCACGATCAAATCCATGCGCCGGATCAGATTACCCGACACTTCGTGCTTCACCGTCGCGTTGGCGCCGATGGACGCGATCAGCACTTCGTCTTTCAAGCTTTGGCCCGTGGCCACCGGCGTCGTGGAGTCGGTGGAGACCACCAATATGTCGGAGACCGCTTCGACTTCGTCGACCGTGTCGGCTTCTTTCCAATCGGCTTTCACGACCTTGCTCATCTGCTTGATGAAATCTTTGCGCCGTTTGGGAGTGCGGCGCCAAACGACGACTTGCTCTATGGGGCAGGTCTTGGCGACGGCTTCGACCTGAAAAGTCGCTTGCCATCCCGGGCCGATGATGCCCAGCACTTTGCGGTTTGCCGGCGCGAGATATTGGGCGGCGACGCCGGTGGCGGCGCCGGTGCGCAGGCTGCTCAAGAAGCCCATGTTGACGATCGCTTGGATGCCGCCCTTGCGGCCGTGGTAAAGCGTGATGGTATTAGCGTCCGCGGCGTAGGAGCGCAGGCAGATGAGGTCCGAGTCTTGATGCCATGCGGCCATCATGTTGAGCTGTTTCTCGCTGCCTTTGAGCCGGCGGCGCGGCACGCTGCGCATTTTGCCGGCGGCGCGGTCGCGAAACATCTTGTCGAGCAGAGTTACGGCCGCGGCCATGTCGACGAGTTTTTCGGTCTGCGGTTTGCTGATGATCAACGCCATGCTTGTAAATCCTCCAAACGTTCTATAGCTCAAGGGTTTTTTCCGGGCAAGGCGCTAAAAATCTCGAACTCGAAGGTTTAAATCATCAGCAGGCTTGACCGGTGGTTTCATTGCATTCAAAATAGGGACATTCAGGCGACGTTGGCCCAATGGCGGAACATTAGCGATGGCGTACGCAACCATTCAAACTCGACTCTGTCCTCACTGTGCCAATAGCATCGCCGTGGATGCTTTGAATTGCCCCTATTGCAAAGCAGACTTGGTCCTCTCGATAGTGCCTGAGTGGCCCAAGCACAACGAGGACGTCGAATCGGTCGATTCACCACCCGAGAAGGAAAAACTCACCGTCCGATCGAAAGCGATTTTGGTCGTGGGGTTGCTGCTATTCGCTCTGGGCGTTTATCTCGTCGGTGGCAATCGGGAACGAAGCGATCTGGAACCGCGTTTGGCGGAACAGCAACGGGGTCTAGTGGAACGAGACGAGAAAATCCAGAGCCTCGAAGCGCAGCTTGCTCAGCTGCGCCAGGATCATCAAGGGAGCAGGAACGAAATCGCCAGCCTCAAAACCAAGCTGGAAGAGACGCAAAAGGAAATGGCCGCGGCACGGAAGAGGTTGAGCGAGGCCAATCGGGGAAACGAACGCTTGGCATCGAGCCGCGCGGCCGCGACGCAGCGACGGGCCGACTCTCTGGCCGCGCCTCCTTCTCCAGCGCGTGCGCGGCGCGCAATCGAGCCGGGCAACTACGAAACCATGCGGGCTGCGCCGGTTTATGAGAAGCCGGCAGGCTCCGCTCGGGTTGTGATGCGGATCGCCAAAGGAACGCAGGTGACGGTGGTCCGCTCCATCGGCGAGTGGCTGGAGATCCGCTCAAAGCACGACAATCCGCCGGGGTTTCTCCGCGCCGATGACGTGTCGCTCATCAGTAAGGCCAACTAGTCGACTGTGACGTCAATCCGCCCGTCAAGGTTCATCGTTCGACGGGTTGCCGACACGCGAGAATTTTCCCGCTGTGCTAGCCTGAGACCCTCCATGAAGCAGATCGAATGAAACGCCCGCCTTCGCTTAAAACGCTTCACTAGACGACAGCAACGGCGATCTGATAACGTCAAATCGGTTATCATCGCGCCCACGAATTTCGCCGCGCACCGTGCGTCGGCTCCTGCACCGGCGGCCAGTACAAGCCCTAGCCCGCGACAAGAAAGAAGTTTCCCCATTGGAAGATCCAGCGACTCTCGAACCGGCCGAGACGGTAAGCGCGACCCAAGGAATACTCGGCAAAACTTTTTCGTCATTGCGCCATGCCAATTACCGCTACCTCTGGTTCGGTACCGTGTTCATGAGCGCCGGACAATGGATCCAGCAGGTAACCCTGGGCTGGTTGCTTTACGATCTGACCGGTTCTTCGATACTGCTCGGCGCGCTCAACGGTTTACGCGCTCTGCCTTTTTTAATCGCCAGCCCGATCGCCGGTGTCGTTGCAGATCGCGTCGACCGTAAAAAAATTCTGACGGCCGCGCAGTACGTGTTGATGACGTCGACCGTCGGAATGGGCGTGCTCGTCGCCATGGGCGTTGCGGCGGTCTGGCACCTGTTCGTTTTCACCTTGATCACAGCGATTGCCTGGGCATTCACCGACCCGGTGCGTCAGAGCATGGTGCCGACACTCGTGCCCAAGGAGGATTTGATCAACGCCGTGGCGCTCAACTCGGCCGCGTTCAATATGACCAAGGTCGTCGGTCCCTCGATCGGCGGGTTGCTGATTGTGGCATTCGGCGCCGCGGGAAATTTTTTCGTTCAGGGCGCGGCGTATATCGCCGTATTGATCTCGATCTATTGGATGGTTATCCCGCCGGCGCCGACGGAGGCTATGCGTTCGTCAGCGCTGGCGAACTTGAAAGAAGGTCTGCTCTACGTCTGGTCCAACCCCACGGTATTCGCGCTGCTCACCGCCGCGTGCTTGCTGCGCCGGGCTTGGGGGCGATGTTGGCGGGACTGCTACTGGCTGGGTTGGGTAATCGGGTCCGGCGCCAGGGTGTCTTGATGCTCGCGAGTTTGGTCGCCCTCGGCATCGCCATGAATATTTTTTCTTGGACGACCTCCTTCCCCTGGCGATCCTGTCGTTGGTGCACATCGGCGCGTTCCAAATATTTTATATGGCGACGACCAATACCACGCTCCAGATCATCGTGCCGGATCATCTGCGCGGACGCGTGATGAGCATCTACGCGCTCGACCGCGGCCTGATGCCGATCGGCGCGCTGACAGCCGGAGTCAGCGCCCACTGGATCGGCGCCCCGGCGACGGTGAGCTACATGGGTATTGCAGTGATATTGATGGCCGGCTTGGTGGCCTGGCGCGCGCCGGTCGTGCGCGATCTTGGCGTATCGTGAAGGAGTTGCTTACAGCCGTTGAACTTCCTATGATCAGCGAGTCATTGGGAGGCGTTATGAAACCGATGGCAGTTATCGCCGGTTGCGTGATCTTACTCTCGATCGCGAGTCTCGCTCGAGCTCAAGGCGTCCGCGGTTTTGCGGGGGGAGGAGGAGCGCGTACGAGTACACCCGGGCAAGCCGCAGGACCGGTTATTTCAGCGCCTCAAGCGCCGTCGGCACCGCAAGGCTTCACGACCTCGAGGCCAAATCCTGCGAGCCCGAATTTTTCGCCGCAAAACCCGCCGGCAACCTCGCTCCCTCAGGCCCCGACGCAACAGTTTCAGCACAGGGGTGCAGTGTTTGCTGCGCCCCCGGCTGTAAGCCGGACGCCGCCGTTCATCTTGAGCAAACCGCCGCATCAGCCGCATCACCCACCGTTCTTTCACCGCCGTCCGGGGCTAGTGATTCTCGATGTCACTGACGGTTTCGGCGGCACGGTCATCACGCAAGTCGCCCCGGGCGTCATGCAGGCGGGGCCCCGCTACGCAGAGGATTCCCCGACCGAAACACGCACCCGTGGCCCCGGCCAGTTGGCGCCATTCGACCCGACGCCGCAGGAGGTCGTCGAGCGAATGCTCGCTCTCGCAAGAGTTAAAAAAAGCGACGTGGTCTACGACTTAGGTTCGGGTGACGGACGGATCGTGATTGCTGCGGCCAAGAAATATGGCGTCCACGCCGTCGGCTTTGAAATCGATCCTGGCCTGGCCAAGTTGGCGCGTGAAAACACGCGTCGCGCCGGCGTGGATAAACTAGTGGAAATCCGTCAACAAGACTTCCTCACGGCGGATTTATCCCCGGCGTCGGTGGTGACGTTGTATCTTTCCTACGACGGCAACCTGGCGGTTCGACCGCAACTGATGCAACAGCTCAAGCCCGAGGCACGGGTCGTGTCTTACACATTCGACATGGGCGAATGGCAGCCGAAAATCGCCGAAACTTTCCGCGACTCGGAAGGCAACTCACACCAGTTGTATTTCTGGCTTGTTGGCGAGCCGATGGTATTCAGCGATAACCGTTCGCAGATGCTAAGGCCGCAGCCGAATCG
>VBKX01000058.1 GCA_005879435.1 Deltaproteobacteria bacterium | reverse complement strand
CGATCTCGAAACCGCGCTGCGCATCGAGGCGGTGCGCATGCGCGATGTCCTCGCCACCGACGCGCTGTGGCGCCAAGAGCGGGGCGCCATCGAGCAGGAGGTGGCGCAGGATTATTCCAACCCACAGTATTTGTTTTACTCGCGTTTGCTGGCGCAAATGTTTGCCGGTACGCCCTACGAACACGACGCGCTCGGCACTCGGCCGTCGTTTCAAAAAACCACCGGGGCGATGCTCAAGGATTTTCACCGCAAGTGGTATGCGCCGAACAATGCGATCCTGGTGATCGTCGGCGACGTCAATCCCGACGCGGCGCTGGCAACGGTCAAGCAATTGTTTGAATCGATTCCGGCCCGCACTGTGCCGGCGCGGCCAAAAATCGCGCTGCAGCCGCTAAAGCTTGGCTGCCGTCGCCTATCGATTGCCAGGATTCAACGATCCCGATTATGCCGCCGGCGTGGTTCTGGCCGATGCTCTCGACAGTCGTCGCGGTGAACTTTACGCTCTCGCCGCCGAAGGCAAAGCTCTATCCGGCGGTTTTGACGGCACGGCATTGCCCGTGGCCGGATTCGGCTACGCGAACGCAGCATTCCCTCGCGGCCAAGACAGCGCCGCCCTGGTTACCCAAATGAAAGCCATCATCGCCGGCTACGTCGACAAAGGCGTTAGCGCCGATTTAGTCGAAGCGACCAAGCGCCGCGAGGTGGCGGAAGCGGAATTTCGCCGAAACTCGATTGCCGGATTGGCCGCTGAATGGTCGCAAGCGCTGAGCGTCCAGGGACGCACTTCTATCGACGACGACATCGAAGCGATCAAAAAGGTCACCGTCGCCGATGTGAATCGGGTGGCGAAAAAATACCTCATCAACGACAGCGCGGTTACGGTGATTATGACGCCACACGAATCGGGCGAGGCCGTGGCCTCCGAAGGGCCGCGCTCCGGCGGCGAATCTTTTGCGCCGAAGCAGACGAAAGCAGTGCCGCTGCCGGCTTGGGCGAAAAAAGCGCTTTCGCCATTGGCCGTGCCGACGTCCACCGTCAACCCAAGCGTTACCGTGCTGCCCAACGGATTGCGTCTGATCATTCAACCGGAAACCATCAGCGACACCGTCGGCGTGTACGGCCGGGTAAAAAATCGCGCTGAGCTCCAGGTGCCGGCCGGTAAAGAGGGAGCCGACCAGATTCTCAACGATCTGTTCGCTTACGGGTCGACGAAGCTCGATCGCATCGCTTTCCAGGAAGCCCTCGACGAGATCGGCGCCAACGCGCAGGCGGGAACCAGCTTTTCCCTCGAGGTCCTGCCGGACGATTTTGCGCGCGGCGTGGAGTTGCTTGCGGATAACTTATTGCATCCCGCGCTGCCGGAAGCGGCCTTCAAAGCCGTGCAGCAACGCACCGCTCAAGCGGTGGCGGGTCAACTGCAAAGTCCGGTTTACCGCTCAGGACGCACCTTTCTAAAAGCCATTTATCCCGAGAAGGATCCGACTCTGCGTGAGGCGACGCCCGATACAATCGGAGCGCTCACGCTCGAAGACGTGCGTAGCTATCATGAGAAAGCGTTCAGGCCCGATCTGACCACCATCGTCGTCATCGGCAAAGTGACACCGGAGCATGCGCGCGCCGTTATCGAAAAATATTTTGCTTCGTGGCAGGCCACGGGTCCGAAACCTGAAACGGACTTGCCGCCGGTGCCGCGCAATAAGGCCAGCGTCACCGTCGTCCCGGATCGAAGCCGTGTTCACCGTCGTGCCGGATCGGAGCCGAGTTCAGGATGAGGTCAGACTTGGCCAAACCTTCGAGCTCAAGCGTCAAGACGACGACTACTACGCACTCCAGGTCGGCCTGCAGGTTTTGTCCGGCGGCTTTTACGCCAGCCGGCTGTACCAGGATCTACGGGAAAAAAGCGGTCTCGTATACTCTATTGATGCCCACTTACAATCCGGCAAGACCCGTTCCGTGTTTGCCGTATCCTATGCCTGCGATCCGCCGAATGTGCGCAAAGCGAGGTCGCTCATCGAGCGCAATTTGCGCATCATGCAAACCAAACCAGTTACGGCGGCCGAGCTCGATCAAGCGAAAATTTTGCTGTTGCGCGCCATACCGCTCAGTGAATCGAGCACTCAGGGCATTGCCGGCGGCTTACTCGATCGCTCGACGCGTGATCTACCGCTGGACGAGCCCATCACCGCGGCCAAGCGCTACGCGGCGTTCACAGCCGCCGACGTCCAAGCGGCGTTTGCGAGGTGGCTAAAGCTCGACGATCTGGCGCAGGTAGTTTTGGGGCCGCAGCCGAAGTAAGTAAATATTTAGAATCGCGCAAAACTTATAGGAGAGATTTACATGTCACATCGTCGTCCTCCCCTTGTCCGTGCGTTACAGCTCAACACGGCCGTCCTCGTCGTGGAGATCGCCGCGGGGATCGGCTCTAACAGCTTCAGCCTGATCATGGACGGTGTCCACAATCTTTCCGACGAGGTCGCGCTTGTGCTTTTGGTGTTGGCGTACAGCTTGAGGGCAGGTCTTTCCGGTAAACTTTTACGCTACGCCAACCTCTTTAACTCGATTGGCCTGCTGGCCATTTGCGCATTTCTTGTCTGGCGGGTAGTCGAGCCCCTGGCATCGCCGGTGCAAGTGCCGGGCATGGTCCCGATCGTTGCAGGTTTAATCGGCGCATTAGCCAACTGGGGCGTTGCTCGAGTGCTTCGTGAGTCGAGTAAAGAGGACGCCGCGATTCGCCTCGCCTATGTTCATAACTTGGGCGACACTTTGGTTTCGCTTATTCCGGTGGCAGCGGGAATTTTGATCTTTGTTTCGGGAAATGTTGTTTTTGACTCGTTGTTTGCCCTGCTGATCGCCGCGGTGATTATCATTGGGACGTTACAGGTGGCCATCGGCTCTTACAAAGAGCTCCTCTGGCCGGAAAACGTTTCGTGCGGCCATTCAGGAACCGAACAAGGCATTTAACAAAGTTTCCTGTGTAGCCGATTGGCAGCCGGGAATATTCCAGACTTCGACATCTCGGCGCAATTTCATCGTGCATCTGCTCGCGGCATTCTTCGTGAAGCATAGATGAGATACACCCCGGTCAGGATAAA
>VBKX01000417.1 GCA_005879435.1 Deltaproteobacteria bacterium | reverse complement strand
AGCGCCGCACCGCAGCCACTGGCGGCAACCTTTTTTGCCGGGCAACCCATGTTGATATCCAAGCCGTCGAATCCAAGCTCGCAGACGATGTGGGCTACTTTGTAAAAAAGCTCGGGCGTCTTGCCGTAAATCTGCGCGACCACTGGCCGCTCGATTTCAGAATAGGTAAAGTCCTTGAGCAAGGTATGCGGCGAGTAGAAGGCGGATTGGATATTGACGAACTCACTCAGAATTACATCCGGCGCGCCGTGCTTGGCCGTGATGAAACGGAACGACGCGTCCGTAACGCCGTCCATCGGAGAGAGACCGATGATCGGCCTAGTTATGTTGTGCCAAAAATTCATATCGGTCACCGATTAGCGTATCATTGCCGCATGCTCCCCTCAAACCCGCGAGTCAACCGCGGCGTTTGAGAATCTCTTCCAGCTTCCTGCGGTCTTCGTCGAGGATTTTCTCTCGCGGCTGCTTCGCCGGCAGGGATTCGCTCCGGTTTGATTTAGCGGCCGGTCTGGGCTGTTCATTGGCTGGCGTGAACGAAGCAGCGATCTCGCGCCAGTAGAACCAAATGACAAACGCTATAACCCAAACAACGAGCGGAACGAACGTATAAATAAGAAGCGTCTTGAACCGGCTCCGCTTCTTGCGCTTTCGGGTGGCCACTTTCAGCGCGGATCAACTGAACGTGGAAATTCAGTAATTGGGCTTGTGCTCAAAATAATGGGTCGCGTTGATAACGCGAACGGTTTTGGTCTTGGAGCGCATTACCACGGATTGAGTCGTCGCCCCGCCCGAGAAAAAGTGCACGCCGCGTAGGTAGTCACCATCCGTCACTCCCGTCGCCGCGAACATGACGTCCCCGGCAGCCAGCTCCTCGATCTGGAATTTCTTCTTGATGTCCTTGACGCCCATCTTTTTGGCGCGTTCGATCTCTTCATCGTTGCGCGGCGCCAAACGGCCCTGAAACGAGCCGCCGACGCAGCGCAGGGCTGCCGCGGCCAACACGCCTTCTGGCGCGCCGCCGATACCCATCAGCAGATCGATACCGGTTTCCGGCTTCGTCGTCGCTATCGCAGCCGAAACGTCGCCGTCACCGATCAAGCGAATGCGCGCGCCGGCTTTGCGGACTTCCGCGATGAGCGCTTCATGACGCGGGCGCGATAAGATGATCACGGTGAGATCCTCGACCTTACAACGCTTTGCTTCCGCCAGGGCATGGAGGTTTTCCGTCGGCGATTTATCGAGATCGATCACCCCGTTGCCAACGGGACCGGCGGCGATTTTGGACATGTAAGTATCCGGGCAATGCAGCAAGTTGCCGCCATCTGCCATAGCGATCACCGCGAGCGCATTAGGGGCTCCCGTCGCGCAAATCGTCGTGCCTTCGAGCGGATCGAGTGCGATATCGACTTTCGGACCACCGGAACCGACTTTCTCGCCGATGTAGAGCATCGGCGCTTCGTCGCGCTCACCTTCGCCGATCACCACCGTGCCGTCGATCGACAGCGCATCGAATGCCTTGCGCATAGCGTCGACGGCCGCCTGGTCCGCCGCTTTTTCGTCTCCGCGGCCAGTCCAATGTGCGCAGTTCAACGCCGCAGCCTCGGTTACTCGCACAGCTTCCAGAGCTAGATTTCGGTCCATGTCGGCCTCCCTTCGATCAGTGCTTCGATTAATCGATAGGCTTGCTTGGCTACAATACCGGTTTTTAGCGCGTCTTCCTCGTTGTAGCCGAGCTTGCCATTATCTTGCGGCGCTCCCGCGGAAAACAAAACAAACGGCACCGGTTCGGCGACGTGGGTCTTGAGCGCGATGGCGGTGGGATGATCCGGCATTAATAGGATGCGATAATCTCTGCGGTGTGCCATTCCCTTCAATACCGTGCCGACGACTTTTTCATCGAAATCTTCCAGCGCTTGGATCTTTTTTTCCACATCACCCATGTGGCCAGCTTCGTCGGCGGCTTCGACGTGGATGAATACAAGGTCGTTTTTTTCCAGCGAGCGCACGCCGTATTCGCCTTTGCCGACGTAATTGGTATCGAGAAAACCGGTAATGCCCGGCACATCGATTCTTTCGAGCCCGGCATAGACACCGAGCCCGTGGATGATGTCGACGGCAGAAATGACGCCGCCCCTGATGCCAAAACGCTTGGTCAGCGGCGGCAATTGCGGCGCCCTCCCCTGCCCCCAGAGCCAGATTGTCGTCGCCTGGCGCTGTCCTTCGGCTTGACGTTTTTGATTCACCGGATGGTTTGCCAAAATCGGCT
>VBKX01000057.1:12463-14374 GCA_005879435.1 Deltaproteobacteria bacterium | reverse complement strand
GAACTGAGTCCAACGGAGAGTTTCTCCGTGGAGAACTGAACGACACGAAATTGGCCGACGCGCTCATGGAAGACTACCGTACCGCTCCAGTCGATGCAGCGATGAAGCAGCTCCTATGTTTTGCCGAAAAGGTGGCGCGCGACCCCCGCCAGGTCACTCCTACTGACATCGCAACGCTACGTTCGGAGGGTCTCTCCGACCGGGCGATCTTAGATGCTACTCATGTTGCGGGTTTTTTCAGCTATATGAACCGGGTGGTGCAGGCGCTAGGCGCCGACGGTGGCACCCTAACGGAGCGAAATAAAGCCTTGCCAACTATGCCATCTCTTTCAAACGCTGCTGAGCGGCTGTGAGGAAAGATTGAAACGCGCGGCGAGCATTTGCTACAACATGAGCAAGCTTCCGCGCTCCAAGAAGAGCGCCTTCTTGCCGACGTCGCCGGGGCTAGGCTAAATTAATCAGACGCAAACCTTCCCGCTCGCAAATTACTCTTCACGAATCCAAATCTGGGAGCGTCCGAAAAGAGAAAAAAGCTTCATCTTTACCCGGTACACCTGGCCATTTTCGGGATCCAATATCTCTCCCCCTTGATATTCATCGCCGTGTTTTTGTAGTCCCCATAAAATGGTCATCCCATTCACCGGTTGATCATGCCGTGTTCCTTCACATTTTTCACACCTGGGGTTCGGGTCTTCGCCAGGCTTGGGAAAGATTTTTTCTACCGTTGCTTGATACTCTTGGGCTACTTGCGTAACGCGCACCAAACCGCGCGGCTTTCCCGTATGGTCGTCGACCGTTTTCCAGAGGCCCACCGGAGAAAGATCGGTGCCATAAGCAGAGAACGGCGCTAGGGCCAAGACGATCAGCGTCAAGGCCAACTTGCCGGGAGCCCAAGGAATTGCACCTGCCATCATTACAACTCAGACATATGCCCGCTCGACCCTACGGATCGCGCGGTAGCGCTCGAAGGCCTTTTTTTCGTCTTCGAGACCTAGCAGGGACTTGATGGTGGCACCGCGAAAGATATGGGCCAACATTTTTGGTCCATTGCGTAACGTAAACCAAGGACTGTGAAACAGGACCACCGGCAAGTGACGAAGCTTCATCCATCGCTCCGCCCGCCACCTAAGAAACTCAACCGCCTCCGCCGTCAGGTGATCGGTTCGGACTACCGCAGTGGTGCCGTCGTACTCTTCAGAGTTCTCGTTGATGATCAGCCCGCGTTCATAAAAATCTTTCGTCATCGGTGTGCGCGGGTAGGGTGTCTTCCGGATTGCCGACGATGAGCCCGCCGACAACATACATTTTGTGCCGGTGGATAGTCTCTATGGCTTGGATGGCGGCATTGCCAACGTTTCGTCCCTTTTCACGCCGCGCGTTTTTGGAACTGGCGCGCAGGAAGTTTAGATCTTCTTCCAGGATGTTCTCGATGCCGAGGAAAACATAGCGGAAGCCCGCCTCGCGCATCAGCGGCACGAGCGTCTCCCGATGATTAGCGATGGCCGAAGTCATCGCCTGGACTATGTAGTCTAAATGGTTCAGCCGGGCCTCAATGATTGCCTGGCAAAGCGCCTCGAAGCGCGGTACGTTGAGGGTGATGTTGTCATCGACGAGGAAGATCGCCCGGGCGCCGTGGGCTCGGGCGTCGCGTATGTCGGCGAGCACCCGGTCGAAGGAAAAAGCGTGGAATTGGCGACCGCGCATCGCGATGATCGAGCAAAAACTGCAATCGAAAGTACAACCACGAGAGGTCTCGACGACGTCGACCTGGCGGCCAAGCATAGTACAGTCGCTCAGAACCCGCGCGTCGCGGTTGGGCAGCCGTATCTCACAGGAGTCCAGTCCGCTCACCGGCCGATCCGGGTTATGGCGGAAGCGGTTCGCCACCCGATATGATAAGCCTGAAATGCG
>VBKX01000057.1:3476-12256 GCA_005879435.1 Deltaproteobacteria bacterium | reverse complement strand
TATTGTAGCCCAGACACGCCGCTGGATCAGAACTAGATCAGCCACGGCGATTCGATGGTGCGGGTCAACGTTCCCGGCGAGAGAAGTGAGAGCGCCGTTGGGCATGCGGATGCTAACAGTCGGCGTATGCTCGAAAGAGTCCGGCATGGAGAGAAGCAGAATATTCATGAGCGACCCCTCTCTGCAGAGCCATTACTCCCCGCCTAGTCGAGCTGCGTCTCGGCGGGGTGACAATCAACAATATAAAGGCATTGACGTATCAGTCAACGATGTGGAGGGGCAAGGAACGAAGGTGCTAATGATCTCTTTCGAAGATGTTTGATCCCAAGGTGATCCCACGAACAACTGGTTAGGCTGTTGCAAGTGTGATCGAGTCAAACAAAAGGCCTTTCAGGTCGTCGCCCGCGGGGCTAGTTCATTCCGAAGACGGTCACAAGATTTTCTTCCGGGTCACGGAGATGCACCTGCCGCTCGCCTTCGTCGACCCAGTCCGGTCCCCAAGAAACCGTGAGCTTGCTCTCTGCCAAACGCCGGAGCGTTTCATCCGAGTTTTCCTTCCCAGCGAGGCCGTAACAGTAAAGACCGCTAACCGGGTTGGGGTCGAGGTTCAGCAAAACCAGCTGCATCATGCCATCGGTCAATACAACTTTATGCGCTGCCGTTTTGACCGCTTCCATCCCGAACACCGCCGTATAGAATCGCGCCAGCTCCTCGGGGTTTTGTGAGAGTATGACGAGGCGGCGCACGGCGTTCATAGCTCGATCATCGGTTCCATTTTGCAGCCGTTCCGCCGGAATCGTGTTGTAACCTCTTCCTGACAGATCGATGGGGTTACCTTCCGGGTCGTGAACGCGCCAATCGGTGAATGACCTGCCCGCGGGACGCGCTACAACTTTCGATGCCCCGGCGCGAGTCAAAACCGGCCGCAGAGATTCAACGTCATCGACAACAAAGCCGAAATGGTTCAACCCCATCGGACCGGTCGCAGAAGGCGGATTGATCGCCAAAAACAGGTAACCGTCCCATAGATCCACCGCTCTACGGTTGCTGAGAACTTCTTTGAGCCCAAAAGCGCGCTGGTAAAATTGCGCCAATGAACGGGGCTCTGCGTAGCGCACGGCGATATGGACTAATTTTGCCTGCTTCATGTCTGCCCCCTCAATACGAATGAGGTTCAAAGGTTCAAGAGTTCAAACGTTCAACGTCCTCTCCCCACCTTGAACGTTGAACTTTTGAACCTTGAACTCCCCAGCGAGTTACTACAACGACCCTGCCAGCGCGCGATCGAGAGATCCGCTCCGATCAAACTTGCGCATGAAGTTATCGTCTATCAAATCTTCGGGCGTCACGTTGCCGACTTTCGTGCTGGAGACCGCCAGCATTCGCTTGATGTTGTTAAGGCCGGCTATGGACGGAAAAGGTTTTCGATTCATATTGGTGCTCAGAACCTGAAACCCGTCTTCGAGCGCCGCCGGATTTTGCTCCTTGAGATAGGCTCCCATTATTTTCAACACCGCCGGCTTATTCTCGGCAGCATTGATAAAACTTTGGCTCTCCAGCAGCGCTTTCAAGAGATTCTCTATCGTGGTTTGGTTTTCGCGCAAAAATCGCGACGAAACAACCACCCCGGCGCCGACAAAAGGGATCTTGGCTTGTTCGAGGTCGACGATGACGCTGAACCCCTTGGCCTTGAGCGAACGGCTGAAATCATGATAGCGGTTCGTCTGGTTGGCCATCGCGACGATTTGAATGCGGTCTCTTTTTTCGTCGAGGCCGAGATGTTCAAACGCCAGCCTTGCCGCCATCCACGGCGTCCCGCCGAGGGAGCCGACGCCGAATTTCTTTCCTTTTAGGTCGTTAACGTTTTTAATCTCCGGTCTGGCGATAATCTCATAGGTGAGCTGGGCGTCGAACGAAGCGAGCATCTTGAGCGGCAACCCCTCCGCGGCGGCATTCAGCAGCGCCGAGCCGCCGATGAAGCCAAAATGGATATTGCCGGCAGCCAGACCGGCGCTTGCGGTCGCGCTGCTGCGCACGAGAATGATATCCGGCTCGAGGCCGTACTTGCGGTAAAAACCCCGCGCGCGAGCGATCTCGAGTTGCGAAGAATTAGGATTGATCGAGCTATAGGCGATGACGACACGCGTCGCAGCGGCATTCGCTGCCGAGAATACTGAGAGCAAATATACAAACGCTAAAGTTATGAATAAACCGCGACGCCGTTGCATCATTGCACGAAACGACTGTTCTCTCCTGTAACGGACTCACCGCCGAGTAACACAATACGCCGAACACAACAAGTTCCGCGCTCACATCAATTAGAGTTGCGCCGCTGATGAATGATCCGTTCAAACGGTTCACGCTACGAGAAGCATGAAAGCGGAATGACTGCATGACCAGCCCTCAATGAGCAGGCGCGAGTTTGTTTCAGACCTTCGCGATCATGAAGGCATCACGCCGGGTCACGCCGCGTTTTTCTTTGTCCTTGACCGGCGAATTCGCTTTGCCGTATCTTGCGCGCAGCTGACCCCGGCAAGGTTGCTCGATCTCGCCACATCTTTGACCCCGCGCCGCCGCCGGAAATTGGAGAACGTGGAATGTTCGCAGGACGGCTCTTTTTGAAACGTGGAAAGTCTTTTTGGGTCGCGATAGTTCTCGCTCTCGCATGGCTGAACGGATTGCCGTCAAAAGCGGCGCACTTCCAGGGAAAAAATGTGGCCGCGGCAACTAGGATCAGACTGGCCACTCCGACGGCATCGCTGAGCTATCTGCCGATCTATGTCGCGCTGCAGAAAGGTTTCTTCGCCAAACGCGGCTTCGACATGGAAGTGATTCAGATGGCGGCGGGTCTGGCGGCGCCGGCGCTGCTCAACCGGGCGATCGACTACACGACGATCCCGAGCGGGCCCGCCACCGCCGGGGCGCGCGGCGCGCCGCTCAAAGTCATTTGCTTCACGTCGGTGAAACTCCAACATGTTCTTATCAGCCGTCCCGAGATCACGACCGTCGCAGACTTGGCCGGCAAACGGATCGGCGCGGGCAGCTTTGGCACTCTCCCCGCGTACGAAGTTCGTGTGCTCATCGAGAGATATCGTCTGGGAGCGAACACGATCATCGTACCATTGAACTCGACCAACGACCGAATGATCGGCACGCAGAGGGGAACGATCGACGCGACGGTGGTTCCGGCGCCGTTCGACTTGAAGGCGGAAGAAATGGGACTGAGACGGCTGCTGCACATGGGGACGATATTACCGATTCCACAAGCCGGGCTGGCCACGACCGATGAAAAAATCAAAACCGCGCGCCAGGAGATTGTCGAAATTCTCAAGGCGACGATCGAAGGACTCGACTACACCTGGAGCCAACGCGAGGGGACCCTCGAAATTATCGCCAAATGGATGAACCTCAAGCCAGCGCAGGCGGCCATAGTCTACGACTCCGTGCGCGAGACTTTCTCCAAGAACGGCGTGCCTACCGAGGAGCAAGCCAAGGCTTACATCACGATGCTGGGCTCGACGGCCGGACTGAAGGGCGATCTACCCGCCGCGGCGATATTCGATTTTTCCCTCGCCGCAGAGGCGGCCAGAGAGCTGGCGGTGAAAAAATAAGCTAGGCCGTGCATCCAAAGATTCAACGAAACGCCACAATGCCGATAAATGCTCGCAAGATAAAACTACCGAACAATGGACAGCGCCGTTGGGAGAAGGGAGAATTAGCAATGGCGCGGCAAACAACGCTCAAAGTTTACGGGTCGGCGGCGGTGCTTGTCGCTCTTTTGGCGAGTCACGCGCGGGTTCAGGCGCAGACGTTGAACGAGCTCATCGCCGGCGCAAAAAAGGAAGGAGAACTTTCCTTCGTCGCCGGTCCGACGACTTTTGGCGGCCGGCAAGCCTTTGCGGATCTGCAGGGTATCTTCAACAAAAAATTCGGCCTCAATGCCCGCCTCAATTTGACCGCGGGACCGAGCATGCCGGCGATGGCCGCGCGCATCATCACGGAAGCCAAGGCGGGGAGAAAATCATCGACCGATGTCCATCTCGGTCCGCCGGCGACGCATGCGGAGCTCCACAATGAAAAACTCTTGGAGCGGGTCAACTATTCGAACATCTTTCCCTGGGTGACGAAAGAAATGGAGATTCTGCCGGGTGACACGGTGCTGGTTTACACGTCGCTGCAAGGAATTTTGTATAACTCCAAGCTGTTGTCCAAGGACAAAGCGCCCAAGACCTACGAAGACCTGGTCGATCCGAAGCTCAGTCAGAGTTGGGCGGGGAAATTGGCCATTCCTCCCTACAGCTCCTGGTTGGTCGAGTTGTCGCTCTTCTGGGGCGAAAAAAAAGTGCTCGATTATCTGCGTAAGCTACTGCCGTTGAGTGCCGGTCAAGTGCGCTACGGCGAAATCGAAGAGCGCGTGAGCAGCGGCGAGTTTCTTGTCATGGCCAACTCCGGTTCGGCGGTGGAAAGCATGTGGGAGTGGCAGGGCAAGGGGGCGCCGCTCGTGGGTATCACCGCTTCCGACCCGGTGCTGACGTCGTATTTTCAGCTCGGCGTGCCCAAGAACTCCGCGCATCCGAACCTGGCAAAACTCTTTGTCGCCTTCATGGCGTCGCCCGAAGCGCAGCGCGTCGTTGAAAATTATGAGCAGCGCTCATCGCACCTGGTGGCGGGAACGCGTATGGCGAACTACGTAAAGCAAAACCGTCTTAAACTGCAGAGCGCCAGTGAGCTGATCGCCTCGTATCACGAGGGCAAAGGTCTCGAATTTAGAGCCGAGCTCACCAACATGCTCAAGCAATGAGCTCGGCACGAGCACGCTACGCAATTTGTTAGTCTTCTCTCGTGCATTTCGGCGTGCGGCTTCAGCGATTGCCGATTGGTTCCAATCCGCTTTTCATGATGGCGTCAACTGCTTCGGGGGACGATAGAAACCTGACAATCGCGCGAGCTGCATCCGAATCCCTGGTACTTGCAGCGACGCCGGCCGAGAACACGGACACCTTCTGCACGTCCGGCGGCAGCGGCGTTACATGATCTATGCCGGTCACGGGAAGGAGCTCGCTCAACTGCTGGAAGCCGATTTCCGCCTCTCCGCGCGCGACCACGGCGCCGACTCGCTCGCCACCGCCGATTAACCGGCTCTTACTCATCACCTGGTCGGCTATTCCCAAGCGTTGATATAGCTCCGTGGTGAGATATTCACCGCTTACGCTGGCGGAGTACGCGATGGACTTTGCTTGCAAGAGAGTCTGCTTTAGCGCGTCGATTGTGCTGATGTCCGGCTTCGGGGCTCCTGCGCGCACGGCCATGGCGATGGCTGAGCGTGCGACAGGAGTATAGCTATCGGCCATAATCAGGCTGTCCTTGATGAATCTAATAAGCACGCCGTCGGCGACGATGACCACGTCGACGGCTTCACCGCGTCGCAGCCGATTCGGGATCGAATTTTCTCCCGTTCCTATGGACGTCGCGGCGGTCACGAGTTTTTTCTTGGTCAGGAATTCGAGTCGGGGAATGAGCTCAAGATAGGCCGCGGTAAAAGCGCCCGAGGTCATGACACGAATGTCATCGGTCGTCGCATTCATGGTTGTTTTAATCTCTTCAGTTGTACTCCGAG
Source organism: Deltaproteobacteria bacterium (assembly GCA_005879435.1). Classification (GTDB taxonomy): domain Bacteria; phylum Desulfobacterota; class Binatia; order UBA9968; family UBA9968; genus DP-20. The sequence continues at coordinate 6,639 of VBKX01000057.1, read as the reverse complement.
GGTGATCGTTGCGATTGCCACTCTTAAAGCCTTGTATCCTTAAAGCCTGCGAGCGATCAAGCTGTCGAAAAGTGTTCAAGGTTCCATGTTCAATGTTCAAGGTTGAAATTCGAAGACGCGGAGCTTGAATCGACGACGATCAACCGCTGCAGGTGTAGGTAGGTTCCACTGAAGTTCCTTTGATCTGGCCTTGAATTTTTGAACCCTTGAACTTTGAGCGATTTTATTCACATTTAGTATGAAGAAGGAGCTATCCCAATGCCTATGATCGATGCCGATACGCACGTCGACGAATGCGAAGACACCTGGAAGAAGTTGGAGGGTACGCCGCACGCGAAGTACATTCCGGTGACGATTGCGATGCCGCCCGACGAGGCCAAACGCGCCGGCTATAACCCGACGAACAGCCGCTGCTGGGTTGTCGAGGGCAGGCTACAGAACCGCGCCATCCGCGATGAAGTCAACCATCCTCCCAGAGTCCTGCGAGAGCTTCAGGATGTGCCCGGCCGCCTCGCCCACATGGACAAGATGGGCGTAGCCGTACAGGTCATCTTTCCGACGTTTTTTATTCGCTACAATACCAGCAACGCGGAAGCCGAATGGGCCCTGACCACGACCTACAACCGCTGGCTTGCCGAGAAATGCGCGAATACCAATGGACGCCTGCGCTGGTCGGCCGTGCTGCCTTTGCTCAATCCCGACAAGGCTGTCGAGGAGCTGCGCTGGGCGAAAGAGCACGGCGCCTGCGGCATCTTCAAGCGCGGCTTCGACCTTGACAGGAAGGTTACCGACCCGCACTTTTTTCCGATTTACGAGGAAGCCAGCGCACTCGACCTGCCTCTTTGCATCCACACCGGCCATCCGCTGCCGGGCCACGAATGGGACAGGGGCTTTCCCATCATGTACTCCTTCACCGACCTGGTGAGCTGCGGTCTTGCAAAGAAATTCCCGAAACTTCGATTTGGGCTCATCGAATCGGGAGCCTCGTGGATTCCCTATACGATGTCTCAGTTGGGCGCGGTAAAACGCCAATCGCTGCGCGGTCAACAGACGCGATTGCCGCGCCTGTTCGAACTGGAACCGGAATTGTTCCGCGCCAATCGGCTGTTCGTCACCATCGATCCGATCGACGACATCGAGTCTCTTTTGAAGTTCGGCACCGAAGATAACCTGATGATCGGCACCGACTACAGCCACACCGACATCTCCGCCAACCTGAGCGCACTGGACGAAGTCCGCGGCTGGGTGGACGAGGGCAGGATCAGCAATGCCCAAGCTCACAAGATTCTGGAGAGCAACTCCCTGGCGTTCTACGGCCTATAAAAAGTGTTCAAGGTTCCATGTTCAACGTTCAAGGGTGGAATTTGGATCGGCAGTGCAACGACCTGACGAAGCTCATCGCGATTTGTCCAGCTGGAAATTAACATACGATCACGGCCGTCAAACAACTGGAATCGGTTGAACGCCCAAATAACGGTAGTGGTTCACTCCGGGCAAGATCCCTCTCTGGGTCAGACTGTGTGAAGACACCGTACATGGCTCGACTGGGCTCACCACGAACGGTGGGGTCTCATTAGAAATTGAGTCTTATCCGTTAGCCCTAAGCGGAGTTTATCCTGAGCTCAACCGAAGGACCGCAGGGCTTCTGATGAGTTTTCCCACCATCTGAAGTTCGGGATGACAAGTTGTTTAGTAGTTGTCATTCCGAACGGAGCGGGGGATTTTTTTTGATGCCGCGATTGACTCGAATTCGACTTGAACCACTACCCAGTTAATTAATTCCGTGCAAACTCCGCGTCGCTATAATAAATAACGCACAGGATCCTATCCTAATTCTTCGTCGCCAGAAGAGGCTCATGGCAAAAATTGCCGCAAACGCTACTCTGTCTCTGTTTTTCTCTTGTCGGTTCGGCAGATGTTCGCGCCGCGTCGGCAAAGCCAAAGGTGGTCATCGCCCATGCGGCGATGAATTTCCGCGTGGCGCCTTTGTGGGTCGCGCAGGATCAGGGATTTTTCGCCAAATACGGCATCGACTCGGAGATCATCTACATGCGCGGCGGTCCGACGTTGTTTTCCGGCATGTTGTCGGGCGACATCCAAATCGGCTGGACTGCCAGCGCGATCATCGTGCCGATCGCCGAAGGCGCCGACTTCGTCATTGTCGCCGGATTCAACAATCGAGTCACCGACGAGCTGGTTGTCAGACCTGGCATCAAGCGGCCCGAAGAGTTGCGCGGTAAACGTTTCGGCGTCCAGAGCATCGGCGGCGGCGGTTGGGTGGGCGCCATGCTCGGTTTAGAGTCGTTGGGATTGGAGCCGCGGCGCGACGATATACGAGTCTTGGTCATCGGCGATAACACCGTACGCGGTCAAGCTCTCGAAGGCGGATCCATCGACGCCACGGTTCTCGACGGTCTCTTCAGCCGCAAAGCGAAAGCCAAAGGAATGATCGCGCTGGCCGATTTTTCCCAGTCGAATATTCCGATGATGAACCATCTGGTCGCGGTTAGGAGAACTTACCTGCAGCGCCAGCCGGAGATCGTCGAAAATGTTTTACGCGCACTGGTCGAGGGCTTGGCGTTTACCTGGTCGCCGAAGAGTAAGAGCGCGGTGCTCAAGAGCGTCATGCGCCGGCTCAGAATCACAGAGACGAGTTTCGCCGAAGAGGGATATCAGGAGTTACTCACTCGCGGCGGGCTGGAAAAAAAGCCTCATCCCTCCCTGGAAGGTGTGCGCAACGTTCAGCGACTGATGGCGAGCAGCAACCCGCGCGTCGGCGAGATCAAACTGGAGGAGATCGTCGACCGCAGCATTGTTCGCAAACTCGATGACAGCGGTTTTATCGACCGGATGTATAGCGTTTATCCCGCCAAGTGATCGTGTCTAGGTCAAGGGCACCTAAAATCCGACGGGCCGCCCTTTCGACTGTGACCTTGTTATTCCAGCGTGATGGTCTTCAAGAACTCCGGAATGATGACCTTGATATTGCGATCCACGGATTTGATCTCCCGCTCTAAGCGCTGCGCTCTTCGTCGGACTGCTGCCGTCATTCCACCGGAAAACGGTACATGCCAATCGTCGTAGTGATGGACGATGACCGTTTTGGGACGGAGAATCTTGATGGCCTCGGTCCAATCGTAGTTGCTGTTCTCGGCGAGGATCG
>VBKX01000057.1:0-3326 GCA_005879435.1 Deltaproteobacteria bacterium | reverse complement strand
GCTTTCGATAACTTGCACCGAGAAGTCTTTGAAATCCAATTTCTCGCCGCCGCTAATAGCCGTCACCTGCGCTTTGTCGACGCCTGCGCTCAAGGAGAGATTTACCGTGGTTCGAGAGCCGATGACCTTGGCCCCGAAGCGCTTGGCGATGAATGGGATATCACCTATATGGTCGGCATGGCTGTGGCCCGCGAAGATGTAGTCGGCGCCGCCGATCACATTCAGGACAGCCTCTTCGTCGGTTTTCCATTCTTCCGCCGGGACCGACTGCTTGCGCGTGAGGAAAGGGTCGATCAGGATCTTGGTCTGAGCGAACTGAATCTCCCACCCGGCGGTACCGAGCCACTTCAGGGTCACACGCTGTGCTTGCGGCAACGCCGAGCCGGTTTCCGATTCCGCGGCTTGCACAGATCGGACAGTGATCGAAGTCACTAGGAGAGTGACCATTAAGACAATCCGCATGATGATCCTCCCGCGTATGAAATTCACGGCATCTTTATACTTCAAACGGCGTCGAATGCCGAGTGGTATTTAACTTTGGCGGAGTGTCCATTCAAGGACCCACACTCGTATCCTGGAGATCCGCGTCGTTGAAAAATTAACGGCTATACCTCTTGCCGCGATGGTTTAAAGAATTTTCGAGCGGCGACGCCCAGCTGTGGAATTTTGCATGGGATCGATGCTTTTCAGCGCCAGCCGGAGATCGTCGAAAACGTTTTGCGTCGCCGCAAGCTTCGTTCTGGCCAGTTCGCTTTTACTTCTGCGAGCTACGAACCCGCCATTTCAAACGGTAACGTCTTTAGGCGATTTTCGAGAGTTTCGCGAGCCCTTTGGCTCTTCGATCAGGAGGAGTTGTAGCCGCCGCGGCACTCGCGCATGCGAGAGCGCACTCGAGAAATCGACTCAAGGCAGCGGACACCACTGCGTCACGCCGGCGGACGAACATCTTCGGCACCATCGCTTTGTCCCGCGGCAATGGATGGATTCCCGCAGCGCCGAATGGCCGCGCAACTGGGCGAATGCCTCGCGATCGAGACCGAGACGATAATCCGTAAATTGGCCGCGGCCAGGTAGGAAGCATCACGATCCTTTGGCGCTGCTCTCGAGCATTGCGCTGATCAAATCACCGGCAAGCAGATGCTATCCAACATGGGCGCCGTAGCCGCGGTAAGTTTTCTTCTGATTGCGATGGATCGTTATACAGTCGCCCGCGCAATCAACGAGCACAGTCCCTCCAATCTTGAACTGTGCTTATCTCAAGTCGGCTCAACTGAATCTGTACTTTGCTCGGGGATTGCAAGTATCCTGTCGCCGCACAAGGAATGAGAATCAATCAGGCTACCTATCCACGCACAAGCCTATGGATTTCACTTTTATGGGTTACGCGATGCCGGCAAGGCTGGCGTTTATCTTTAGACAGCGGTGCCTGTCCGAGGCGGGACGAGCGCACCGCGCGCCCTCACCCCCGGCCATCGCTTTCGCTGGCCTGATCGCTCTCGCAGTAGCCATGGGGATCGGGCGGTTCGCTTTCACGCCGATTCTACCGATGATGCAGCAGGATGCGGCCTTATCGCTGGCCGCCGGTAGCTGGCTGGCATCGGCGAATTATCTCGGCTTCATGCTCGGTGCGGTGTCGGCCATCCGCCTGCGGGTTCGGCACACAATCGTGATTCGCTGGGGCCTCTTCATGATCGGAGTCTTGACGCTCGGGATGGGTTTCACTAGCCAATTCGCGATTTGGATGGTTCTGCGCGCGTTGGCTGGGGTGGCGAATGCCTGGACACAAGTGTTCGCCTTTGCTTGGTGCTTGGATAAACTCTCCGCCGTTCAGCGCCCCGTGTTGAACGGCGTGCTGTGCGCCGGCGTCGGAACGGGAATTGTTGTCGTTGGCGGATTTTGTCTGGTGCTTATGCGTATGAACGCAAGCTCCGCGCAAGCGTGGACCGGCATTGGAGTGATTGCGCTGATCGCCACCGCTGCGGTCTGGCCAATTTTCGGCGGACCTGAGGATGCGATGCCGGGCAAACGCCAACGGCCGGCATCGCGTGGTCGGCAATGGGATGCTGATTCATTGCTGCTGGTGCTCTGCTTTGGGGCCTCAGGACTCGGCTATATCGTTCCGGCAACTTTTCTGCCTGTTATGGCACAGCGGCAAGTTCCAAATCCGTTGGTCTTCGGCTGGTCCTGGCCCGTTTTTGGTGCCGCTGCCGCAGTCACACCGCTGCTCGCGGCCGGTTGGACACTGCGAGTCGGCAACCGTCGCGTTTGGACTCTCAGCCATATCATGATGGCTGTCGGTGTCGCGCTTCCTGTCTTCTCCCCTACCATCGGCAGCATCATGATCGCGGCGCTCCTGATTGGCGGCACTTTTATGATTAACGCCCTCGCGAGCATGCAAGAAGCGCAATCGGTTGCGGGTCTTAATGGCGCAACCGGCCTGATGGCGGCTATGATTGCAGCCTTTGCGACCGGACAGATCGTCGGTCCGCTGTTGTTGAGCTATTTAATCGGACTGGACGCTGATTTTTCCCAAGCGCTGCTGATTGCCGCGGCCGCTCTCCTCGCAAGCGCATACGCGCTCTCTCGCTCTCATAAATAGTACGACGGCAACTTGTCGGCCTTGCGTTATTGGTCAGCAGACTCGATTGCCCCGGCTCAGTAAACAAACATGATTCCTGCGCGACTACCCGATTGGGTAAAGGCAATGCACGAAAAGTATCTTTAAGTGTTACATGAACCGACGCTTCAATCTAAAGATAAGGAAAGCGAACTTAATGAGCGACTACGCGACGTAGGGATGTTCATGGTGGGCCTCGACGAGTTGGCAAACGCGCGCTCGTAAAAACACCGGAGCCTCATAGCGGCCGCGGAAAGGAGGAATTCATCAAAGTGTTCCCAATGATTTAGGTGCGGTTAACCGACTTCCTACAAAATTCTCTTTTTACGACCCTGGTGCTCGAACGCCAGCGCCAACCGGAGCTCGTCGAAATGTTTTGCGCGCGCTCATCAAAGGCCTGGCGTTTACCTGGCCGCCGTAGCCCCTCGCTTGACTCCGCGGTTCGCCTGCTTCTATTTTACGTTTGACGCGCGGCGCAAACGTAAACAAGGCAACTCGTGCAAAGGCGCGAGGCAAACGTTTACTCGTTGCATCTTAGACCGATAGGCACCGCGGGAGAAATTCATGTCTAACGCAAACTGGCGGGGAATCGTCGGCGTGATTAAACCGAGTTACAAGTCGGGTTCGCTGGTCGATTTCATACATCTGCTGCCGGACGGCGTCGGGGTCGTGCCGCTTTTTATCGGCGCGCGCGAGCACACGGAGGACG
>VBKX01000056.1 GCA_005879435.1 Deltaproteobacteria bacterium | reverse complement strand
CGGCGCGATGACGGTCGGTAAGATGGACCTGATCATCTGCGAGATGATCGAGCAGGGGATGATTCACGCGATATCTTCGACCGGAGCGCTGATGGCGCATGGGCTGGTTTCATCCATCGGCCTCAAACATTACAAGTACAATCCCAAGTACAACGATACCGAGCTGGCGCGACGAAAGCTTAATCGGGTAACCGACACGTTGGAACCGGAAACTAATCTCGATACCGTTGAGGAAGTAATCGGCAAGGTGATTGAAAAAATCGACGGTAAAGAGGCGCTCAGCCCGACCGTGTTCAACAAGCTCATTGGTAAACACCTCGCGGAAAACTATCCGAATGAGCGCGGTATCTTAAAATCCGCTTATCAGTACGCCGTGCCGGTGTTTGTTCCCGCGTTCGTAATATCAAACGCAGACGGCGCGGTAAGAAGCCGATCTTGATGGATCTCGAGCGTGACAGCAAAGAAATGATTCGCCTGGTCACGAGCTCGAAACGCTTCGGCATTTTTTCCATCGGCGGCGGCGTACCGCGCAACAACGTGCAGAACGTTGCACCGCTGATCGAGATTATCAACGAACGCCTCGGCCCGACGTTTCCCAATAGGCGTTTTAGCTACGGTGTAAGGATCTGTCCCGACAAACCTCATTTCGGACATTTGTCGGGCTGCACCTACTCGGAAAACGAATCCTGGCGCAAAGCGGATAAGAACGGCATTTACGCTGAGATGCTCGCGGACGCGACTCAAGTCTGGCCATTCCTGATCAAATACATCATGGAAAAACGTCCGCAGGAGAAAAAGAAATAGAGTGATGGAGGTTGGAGTAATGGGACTCGGAATTGCCAATACTCCAATATTCCATCACTCCAACGGTGAACGTTAATAGAACAGGGCAGTAATCGAAACGTAATTAGAAGTTGGGGGGATGTTATGAAGCGCAGTAACGATCGCATTCTCGTGACCCACGTGGGCAGCCTGGCGCGGCCGAAAGATTTGATGGAGATGCTCGTGGCGAGAAACGAGGGCAAGCCATTTGATGAGAAAGCGCTCGCCAACCGCACTCGTGAGGCGGTGGCGGAGGTCGTGCAAAAGCAGATCGAGTGCAGCGTCGATATTATCAACGACGGCGAACTGGGCAAATCGAATTTTTCTCGCTACACCAAAGAAAGACTTGGCGGGTTCGTTGAGCGGCCCGCGAGTCCGGATTTCAAACCGACATCGATCTTCGGCCGCGACATGATCGAGTTCACCGAATATTTCAACCGCGGCGGCAGAACCTCCATCGGCCACCACGCTCGCGTGTTTTACTGCGTCGAACCGCTCAAGTACGTCGGCCACGACGAGGTGAAAGCGGACATCGCGAACTTAAAAGCGGCGCTGCAAGGGAAAAAGCATGAAGAAGCTTTTCTGCCGGCAATTGCGCCCGGGACCTTGGAACATTGGATGAAAAATGAATATTACCCGACCGATGAGGCTTATTTGTTCGCCATCGCCGACGCCATGCGCGAGGAGTACAAGGCGATCGTCGACGCCGGCTTCGTGCTGCAGATCGATGACCCCGACTTGGCGGACGCCTGGCAGATGCACCCGGAAATGACCGTGGCCGATTATCGGAAATACCAAGAAATGCGCATTGACGCGCTGAACCACGGCCTGCGCGATCTGCCCATCGAGCGGATTCGCTTTCACATGTGTTGGGGCAGCTATCACGGGCCGCACAAATACGACATTCCACTAAAAGACATTGTGGATCTGGTTCTTAAAGTGCGCGCTGAGGCGTATTCCATCGAGGCGTCGAACCCTTGTCACGATCACGAGTGGCGTGTGTGGGTTGACGTTAAGTTTCCCGACGGTAAAATTTTCATTCCCGGCGTCGTCGGTCACTACAGTGATTTTATCGAACATCCCCGGGCGATCGCCGATCGTTTGATGCGCTTCGCGAAAATCATGGGTCGGGAAAATGTGATCGCCGGCACCGACTGTGGAATCGGTTCAAGGGTCGGACATCCTCAAGTCGGATGGGCAAAGTTTCAAGCGATGGCCGAAGGCGCGCGCATCGCAACGAAGGAATTGTGGGGAGGATAAGGGTCGATCGTTAAGAAGCGGAGAAATAAAACGTTTGGTTTTCGCTCGCGCAGTTCAAGCAACACGATTCATTTGTCGAGGCCCAAAACCTGCCGGCCGTACGCCTTGACAAGCTGTTCGCGTTCTTCGGATTCGGGCAAGGTTTTTAAGCGATCTTCGATCCGGCCGCGCTCTTCTTGTTTCAATTCATTCCAGCGCTCCAGTTCTTTCTGCAACTTCGCTCGTTCGTCCGTGGATAACGGTTGGGCTGCAGGTTCGTTTTTCGCAACCGCGGCGGCCGCGCCCGGCTCGGCTGTGATCGGCTGGCTGCCGAGGATGATAGCGCGGTGGGGCCGCCCAGTGTCGTCGTACATCAAGGCAAAGTTCTTATAACCAATCCTGGAGATCAGCGACCGCATAGCAGGTTCAAGCGCCTGCCGACTAACCCTAAAACTTACCGCTTTAGCTTCGCTCATCGCGGGCATAACGATCTGAAAACCCGTCTTGGCGTGTATGGCGTACAGCGCAAACTGAACCGGAGTTTGATCAAAGTCCACGGAAATCTCACCGTCCCGGTAGTCCACCCATTCACGATAGACATCATCATTGCTAGTTTGGGCGAATGCCGGTGTCCCAGCGAAAATTGCCAGAAATGCCAGAAAGAAACCTGTCCGCAAATATATTGTCATAGGCACGCCCCCCGTTTAGAGATGGAACCTGAGCAACTTCCATGCCCTCAACGCTGAGTCAAAAATGACCAAGTTCTCGAAGATTTAACTAGGATTGTTTCGGAGTTCGGGCATAGAACGCCCAGTTGTGGACAAATTTGTGCAGAAATAGGGCGGAGCATCAAATGTTCACGCCCCATCACTTGTGGATCGATGGCACTCCTAGGAAAGTCGTCTCGCGGCAGTACGCCGGAGCTAAGTTTTTGCGCTACGTTCGAGTGGCGGAATTGATCAGCCAACGCGCGGCGATTTTTGTCACACTCCGCCAAATCCCTCGTCCTGGGCTTCGGCCAACAGCCACGGATCTTTGATCTCCGTCGTCGGTCCTTTGCCGCTGAGCACGTTGGCGACTTCTCTTGCGGCATGGGTTTGGCAGTCGACGTAGGATTCATCCGAGTTCGCGGCGGTGTGGCAAGTGACGATGACGTTGGGCAGCGTGAGCAGCTTGTGATCCGCTGGCAACGGCTCGGGCTCCGTCACATCCAACGCGGCCCCGGATAATTCACCGGCAACCAACGCGTCATAGAGCGCATCGGAATCGACGAGACCGCCGCGCGCGCAGTTGATGAGATAAGCGGTGTTCTTCATCGCCTTGAACTGCGCCGCGCCGAACATGTGGCGAGTTTGCTTCGTCAGCGGCGCGTGCACGCTGATGAAGTCCGAGGTTTTGACCAGCTCCTCGAAGGAAACCATCTCGACGCCCATTTTTTCCGCGACCTTTGGATCGAGGTACGGATCAAAGGTTTGCACGCCGACATGCCCGAGTCCGACGATGCCTAGGGTGCGGCCTTGAATTCTATAAACGCGGCCGCGGTAGGCGTGCAGCTCCGCGGTGTGGCGGCGCCATTTGCCGTCGCGCACGTACTGGTTCATGCGCATGAGCTTGCGCGAGATCGCGATCAAGAGGCCGATGGCCTGCTCGGCGACTTCGATCGAGTTGCAGCCGGCGGCATTACAAATAATCAGGCCGTGATCGGCGGCGGCTTTGAGATCCATCCGATCGACGCCGACGCCGGTGCGCGCAACGACTTTGGTGCGCTTTAGTTGCGAAATGATTTCCCGCGTGAGCGGCACCGAGCCGTGCATGATAATGCCGTCGGCGTCTTTGCCCATTTCTACGACGTCGGCGTCGTTGGTCGGACGTCGGATCGTCATGTCGGCGTCGATCTCGGCCAGGATCGGTTTGATCAGCTCGACCGGCACATCGTTACTCCCAAAATAAACTACGTGAAACTTGCCCATGAGAATCAGACCTCCAGTCCGTACAGGCGCACCGGATTGTCCCAGAGAATTTTCCGGCGCGCTTCAGTTGAGATTCGATTATTCTTTGTCAGGTCGCCCACCGTGCGGTCGGGAAACTTGCCGATGCAATCGCTGTGCGGATAGTCCGTGGCGATCGTCAAATAGTCTGCGCCAACGTGTTCGATAAACACCGGCGCCAACTCTTCGCCGGCCTCGCAACTCGCCCAACACTGGCGCTTAAAATAATAACTCGGTTTCTCGTGCGTAGTTTTGGCCTGACCTTGTCCTTCATGCTCCCAGTGCTCGTCCATGCGCTCGAGCCAGAATGGTACCCAGCCGCAGCCGGATTCGAGATAGGCGACATGGAGCTTGGGGAATTTTTCGAGTACGCCATCTGCGCACAAGTTTAGAGACGCGAGCATCTGTTCCAACGGATGACAGGCGATGTGGCGGCCAAACTCGCTGTAGCGGTCAGATCCGCATTGTTCCAGTACTGTGCGAGCGCCTTCGTGCACGCACACCGCGACACCAAGATCCGCCGCCGCTTCATAAACGGGATTGTAATCGGGGCTTGAAAGCGTCCGTCCGCAGAGTTTATTCGGTCGCCAGAAAATGCCGACGAGCCCGAGCTTCTCTTTGGCACAGCGCAACTCTTCGACCGCCCGCGCC
>VBKX01000416.1:5136-8646 GCA_005879435.1 Deltaproteobacteria bacterium | reverse complement strand
AGGCTTGTCTTTCAGACACCCAGGGCCGGGCTTGGTTGTAACTAAAAGTTCCGAACCGCATGAGTAGTTCCTCCAAAAAAATTGCTGCCGACACGAGCTAAATCGAGTGATAGCACATCCGCCGATCCTTCTGCGAGAGAACTGCGGCTTGGGCCGCCGCGCAAGTTAAGCGGTATTTCCCATCGAGCAGCAAAGTCACATTCCGAGCCATGTCTGAATCGCGCCGGCCTCGAACTGGATGTGCACCAGCGATTGGAAAAGCATGTGAAAGCAAGCCCAGGTGATCGCTGCGGCGATGACCGAAGAAAGCCAACTCACGGCGCTTTGAAATTTCAGATAAAGAAAAATAAACAGCGGCACGGTCGAGGGAAATCCCAAGAGATAAACCAACGCAATGAAGGCGACGATCCAGGCAAAAATGCCGAGCACCCGGCGCCGCACTTCGTCCGGCGCCACGTCGGTGGAAAAGTCGACGTCCATCTCGGCGCTTCCGCTTGTTTCCGGTTTTCCGACAATCACCACCAAAAGCTGTATCGTCGCCAGCACCAGGAGCGGTACGCTCACCGACAGCGGAAAGAGCGCGGCCTTGAACGCCCAGCCGCGCGCCAAAATAATCGAGCACAGAGCGACGGCGATCAAGAAAACGCAGAAGAGCAAGCTGCCTTTACGCACTGGCTCCCCTCGCTAAACGTTGGCGGCGCTGCTGAACGTATGGATAGGCGATGACCGCTACTAGAACAGCCGTGAGCAGCATGACGATCGGATGAGCGAGCCAGGCGAAGCCATAACGGTTCATCGAAATGAAGAGATAGGTTTCGATGACTTTCCCTAGAACAAAACCCAAGACGAACGGCGGGCGCGGCCAGCCGAACAGCACCATGACATAACTCAGCAAGCCGAAAATCAATGTCACTATCAGGTCAGCGATTTGACCGTTCGCCGTGTAGCTGCCGACGAACACCAACAAGAGAATAAAGGGAATGATCAAGCTGCCGCGCACGTAGGTCAATTTTGCGAGCTGGTCGAGAACCAGAAGGCACAACAGCACGGTGATGACGTTGGCAATGGCCAGCGTCCAGACCATCGAGAAGGTGATAGTCAGATGCTTGGTGAGCATGTCGGGTCCGGGCATGATGCCCATGATCAAAAAACCGCTGAGCAGGATCGCCATCGCGCCGCTGCCGGGGACTCCGAACGCGACGGTCGGGATCAGCTCGCCGCCTTCCTTTGAATTGTTCGCGGCGCCGGGACCGAGCACTCCGCGCACGTCGCCTTTGCCGAAACCTTCGCGCTCTTTCGAATTTTTCGCGCTCTGCACGGCGTGAGCATAGGCCATCCATTGCGCGACGCCGCCGCCGGCGCCGGGCAGGATACCGACGAAGACACCGATGACGGAGCAGCGGAACACGAGCCAAAAATGGCGAAAGGTATCCTTGACGCCTTCGAGCACGCCGCGGCTTAAATTTTCCGGCGGGCGATCGCCGGCGATCGAGGTACCGCGCACGGCCAGATCGATGATCTCGGGGATTGCGAAAATTCCGACTAATACGGGGACGAAATCGAGGCCGTCCCAGAGATACATCAGGCCCATGTCGAAACGCTGCGAGCCTGACTGGCGGTCTTGACCGACGGTCGACACCAGCAAGCCCAAAAGCCCCATGGCGAAGCCTTTGATCTGCGCCCGCGTGCTCGAACCGCTGAGCGACGTGATGCACGAGATACCGATAAGCGAGAGCATGAACAGTTCCGGCGAGCCGAACGTCAGCACGAGGGGCCGCACGATGGGAATCGCCAGTGCGAGAGCGACGGCGCCGATCAACGCCCCCATTAAAGAGCTCATCAGCGCCGCGCCCAGGGCACGACCGGCCTCGCCTCTTTTAGCCATCGGATAACCGTCCACCACGGTGGCAGCGGAAATCGCCTCGCCCGGCACGCCGAAAAGCACCGAGGTAATGTCTCCGGTCGTGGCGGCCACGGAATGCATGCCCAGCAGGAACGCGAAAGCCTCGGCCGGACTCATCTTGAAAACGAACGGCAGCATCAATGCGAGAGTCGCGGCGCCGCCGATGCCGGGAAGCAAGCCGACGCAAAATCCCAAACTCATGCCGACGAGCATTAAGCTGAAGGCCTTCCACTGGAGAACCAGAAATAGACCGTCGATGAAAGCGTCGAACATATTAATTCGCGATGTGCATCCGGCGCGTGTGTACGTGATAAAAATTATGCGATTGCATAACGAAAACGAGAACCCGCGCGACTATAGTTCAAGGTTGGCAGTCGTTCAAGTCGTTCCAATCATTTGGATCGAGCGTTCAACGTTCAATGTTCAAGGTTCAAAGTTGGAAAAAACAGTTTAGGAGTTCATGAGCCTTGAACGTTGAACCTGGAACTTTGAACAAATGTTTCATTGACGCATTGTGGGCGCGGTGTTAAGAAAGTCGGCGAAAAGCAGGTCGACAACCGCGCAGAGAGGAATAGCTATGGCAAAACTCGTTTTGGCCACCGGAGTGCCGCATCCGCCGCGGCTGGTGTTCGAGATGCAGCAGTCGCCGGGCAAAGTGAAAGGCGAAGCGTTGATGAAACAGGTGCGCGAGCAAGTGGACAAGGCCGAGCCTGATTTGATCATCGAAGTGGACAGCGATCATTTCGTGAACTTTTTCTACAACAATCTGCCGTCGTTCTGTATCGGCATGGCGGAGGAAGCGCAAGGTCCCCAGGAAGATTGGTGTCCGATGCCGCGCTATTGAGCTGCGCCGGGATCATTCGCTGACCGTGCCGCTTCATTTTCTCAATCCGGGCATGCGGCTCCCCGTTGTGCCAATATACACCAACGGTTTCGCTTCGCCGTTGCCGCTGGCGACCCGCTGCGTGGCCCTGGGCCGGATGGTGCGTCGTTTCATCGACGCGTGGGAGGGTAAAGAGCGTATCGCGCTGATCGCCAGCGGCTGCTTCGCCATGGACGTCGGCGGTCCGCTGCGCGGTTGGGTTGATACCGAATGGGCGGAAACCATATCGAACCTGCTGGTTCGAGGCCAGTATCAGACGTTGGCGCGCCGCGCCACGGAAGAGCGCATCAACGCGGCCGGCAACAACAGCGGCGAGCTGCTGAACTGCATCACCGTTGCCGGCGCCGTCGGCAAGACCAAACCGTTATTTCTCGAAGGCGACGAAGGCAACGGCTATGCCGTGTGGAAATTCGAATAGAACGAGCGCGATATGAGCGTTTATCAAGTCAACAAGCTACTTTATCGCACTGACAATGATCTGGCGTTCCGCAAACGGATGATGGAAGAGCCGGAGGCGGTGATCAAAGAATTCAATTTGACCGAAGAAGAGCGCGACGCTTTGACGTCAGGGGCGGTGGGCAAGCTCTACCAGATGGGGGTGCACACTTTTTTGCTGAACCATCTCTATCGCTACGAGCTGTTCGGCGTGAACCGGGACAACTATTTGACACGCATCCGCGAAGGCATGCCCTACGATCCTCGCTTCGAGCTGGGCAATATGCCG
>VBKX01000416.1:0-5086 GCA_005879435.1 Deltaproteobacteria bacterium | reverse complement strand
TTGTTCGCCGTGAAACCGGAACTTTTGATTCAGAAAGTTCAAACCGTTCAAGCCGTCCAAAACGTTCGCTTCGCCAAGACGCATGAACTTACCATTTGCGTAAATTAACTTTCGGCCTTGATGTATTTGCCCATTTCTTTGAGCGTCTCGGGGGTTTGGTTCATCAACGCATTAAAATCCTTCATCACTTGCTCGGGCGAGATGAATTGCATGTCGATCTTCGCTTTCTTCGCCTCCGCAATCATCTCGGGGTCTTTGATCGCCTTGGCCAACGCGTCGCGCAACATCGCCACGCGATCAGCCGGCGTTGCCGGCGCGACCGCGAAAGCCCGGCCGATCGCCCCCGGGATCGATTTGATCGCCATCAGTGATTTTCCCAATGCGGTAGATGCCAGATCTTCGTCCACCGGCAAATTCTCGAAACCCGGCGAGGCGACGCGTCCCCGCACCAGCGGTCGCACCGCGCCGCGGTCCGCGGCGAGCTTGATCGTCGTGGCGAGCGCCGACCAGGCGTCGACTTCCTTGCGCTCGATCGCCAGCAGCACGTCGCTGTTCGATGGATAGCCGGAGACGAGCTTGAGCTTCACGCCGGTGAACTCCTTGAGCAGCAGAGGAAAGTCATGGGCGTTAGAGCCCGGGCCGGTGGTGCCGGCGACCAGCTCACGATCGGCTTTCTTTAGCTCGTCGAAAGTTTTGTACGGCAAGTCGGAGCGAATCGAGAATGCCGCGCCGTCGGCGCCCGATGAGCCGAGCCATTGAAACTTGCGCACATCGAAGCGCACCTGCTCGATTTTGGAGAGTTGCGCGATGGCGACGTTGGGATTCGAAGCGAGAATCGTCAGACCGTCGGGCTTGGCGACATTGAAAACATTATTCGTCGCCAGTAGATGCGCCGCGCCCGGCATATGCTGCAATATCACCGCCGGCTTGCCCGGAAGATATTTGCCCAGATGATGCGACACGATTTGCGCCGCGATCTCGAGGCTGCCGCTCTTGGCGCCGATGAGCACAGTAACCGTTTTTCCTTCGTAAAAATTTGCTTGCCCCCATACCGGCGCGACGCAGACGATCAGCCACGCTAGACAAGCAAGCATCCGCAAAGCTCGACTACGTTTCATATAGGTCTCCTCCAAAAATAATGAATGCCGCTACGAATGACCAACACTTGTGGACCGCAACGATTCGGGCGATTTACACGCTCGCCCTTTCCCGGGGTCGCCGCAAAGGTATTTGATTGGGGGTGTTGTAGTCAAGAGTGGGGGAGTTCATTCACGTCAAATCGAATTGACAGGCCCCAAGCGCGTCGCGTACTTTGAATTCCATGATCGCTACGGATTGCAATCGTTGCGCGTCGCTGTATCGATCGTTGCGCATCACCTGGCTGGCGTGGGTGCTGGTTGCGCTGCCGGTGTTCGTATCGGCGCAGTCTAATTGGCAGGAGGAATGGGAAAAAACTCTGCGCGCGGCGGAACTCGAGGCGCAGTTGACGCTCTACGGCTGTTGCTACGAATACGACCGTGTGATCGAAGGATTTAAAAAGAAGTACCCCAAAATCAAAGTCGCTACGGTGCTCGGCTCGGGCAATCAACTGGCGACGAGGATGCTCGCCGAGCGACGCGGCGATAAGTTTATCCCTGATATCGTCAGCGCCGGCGCCAACACGATCCACGACGCGCTTTACAAGGCGCATATTCTCGAGCCGATCAAGCCGGCGCTGATTCTTCCTGAAGTGTTGGATCAGAGCAAATGGTACGAGGGCGAACATCGCTACATCGATCCGGAGAAGCGCTATATTTTCGCCTTTGTGGCCAATTCGCAATCCGGCCAAGTCATCTACAACGCAAAGCAGGTGCATCCCGCGGAGTTCAAATCCTACTGGGACATGGTCCACCCGAAGTGGAAAGGAAAGATGGCGTCGCTCGATCCGACGACGTTCGGCATGGGCGCGACGCTGCAGTTTTTCTATTTTAACCCGGAGCTCGGTGCGCCGTTTCTCAAGAAACTTTACGGCGAGATGCAAGTGACGATAAGCCGCGACGCACGTCAGATGACTGACTGGGTGGCGGCGGGCAAATTCTCACTATGTATTCGCTGCAACGCTGGCAGCGAAGTCGGCAAGGCGGTGCAGCAGAAACTGCCGATCGGCTATCTCGATACCGAAGACTGGAAGGAAGGCGGCAGCTCCAGCGCCGCCGGCGGCACGCTCGGGGTTCCCACCCGCGCGCCCCACCCCAACGCAGCTAGGGTGTTTATCAACTGGTTTCTCTCGCGCGAGGGGCAAACGGCGCTGCAAAAACTCGGACGGCCCGACGCGCACAACTCGCGCCGCATCGATATTCCCAAAGACGACGTCGATGCCTTCAACCGGCTCGATGAAAGGAAAAAATACTTCGACCTCGCCAAGCCCGAGTACCAGGATCTAACGCCGATCTTCAAGCTCGTTAAAGAAGTCCTGCCGCAGAAGTAATAGAGCTTCCAAGCGGCGGGATATTGCATTTGCGCTTCCATTTGCGCTATCCAATATGAGATAAAAATGCGGGGTTTACTGATGAAACAAACTTGCTTCGTATGTCAAAACGTCGACTGCCAGAGCCGCGGTTCCGAGCAACTGATGAATGAGCTAACAGAAAAAGTGGCGGCACGATCTCTCGACGCCGAGGTGAAGCCCTATATTTGCTTCGGCGGATGCGACTTCGGACCGAATATTGTCATCCATCCGCAAAAAAACTGGTACGCGGGCGTCAAACCGGAGGATTTGCCGGAGATCGTCGAATCCCTGGCCGGCGGACCGGCGGTCACCCGGCTCGACACCATCGATCCGTCTCTAAAAGAGATCGTGTACTCGTTGCTCGACGCCGGGGTGTTCTAAAGACTTTGCGTATCACGGTTTTTTTGAGCGGCCTTGATTTGCGGCGGCGTTATTGACTCGGATTCAGTTCCTTAACGACGCGTTGCAGCGGGCCGAAGTCGGCTACCTGGGTGATCGGAACTTCATTCTTGACGTTCAGCAATGCGCGTTGCTCGTTGATCATTTCGCGCACGACATTGTCGCTGACGCGACCGTCGGGGCTCATCGCCTTGAGGTAAAAATCTAGCGTTCCCGCCAGCGTGTTCCGGTCCATGCCAGGAAATTCTTTTGCCAGAATCGGCAACGCTTCCTGCTTATGCTCGCGCGTATAGCGCATGCTGCGCAGCGACGCGCGCAGCATGCGCTGGACCTGATCGGGATTCTCCTTCAACTTTCTCACCGTCGTGCTCAGGCCGTTCGAAGGGACATCGCCCACAATGTCGCCGAGCCAAACCAGATTGTTCAATCCTTTCTGCTCCGCCATTACGGTGTAAGGCGGCGTCAGGATCGCCGCTTCGATGGCGCCCGAAAGGAGAGATTGAAAGCGCAGTCCGGTATCGCCCATGGCTATAAGCGTGACATCGCGCATCGCTTCCAGGCCATGATGCTTAAGCGCCGTCCGTGCGCTGGCTTCCGTGGAGCTCGCGAAATTCGAGATGGCGATGCGTTTGCCCTTGAGATCTTGAACGCGGCGAATTTCGCGCTGTGAAAAAAGAAAAAAACTCTGCTTGGTCATGAGCGTCGCGATGACGCGCACCGGCAGGCCGCTGATGGCCGAGCGCATCGTCGACTGATAGAGCGTCGTGTAATCGAGCTCGCCGGCGAGCAGCGCGGGGAAAATTATCCCGCTGCGCATGACGATGAACTGCGGCTCGAGCCCTTCGCTGCGGTAGATGCCGGTCTTCAGGCCGACGAAGAATGGCGAAAAATCGACGAGCTTGCCGGGAATGCCGATGCGGATGGTTTCGGTGGAAGACTGGGCCGCCATGGACGGAGAGACCATCCACAGAGCGGCCGCTAAAATTAACCCGATGACCCGGTACGTGATTTTCACAACCTTTAAATGAACGTCTTTAGCGTCCTTTTCCAGCCAGCGCTTCGTCGATAATTTTTACCGCCGGTTTCACGTCGATGAATTCGGGGCCATCGACAAAAAAGTATTTTCTGTCGGCTAGACGACGCTGCGCTACGGGAATTTTGTCCTTGGGTATGTCGATCCGTAGAGAATCGCGATCGCCATGACTGTCCTGATAGACGATTTGGCCCCGGCGCGACAGAAACCAGTTGATGAATACCTTGGCCGCGTTAGGATGGGGTGCCTTGTTGACCAGGGTGATCGCGCTCGCGCTTCCCCGAAGGCGCGGCATTTCCTTCAAATCATTGTGGTTGATGTAATCGACGGGAAGCCCCTGCGCTTTGGCGTGAGATGCAAAGCCGTCCCGGCAAAACACACAGAGCGTCACTTTGCCAGCTCCCACCCAATTGATAGCCTGCTGATGCTCGCGACTCAGCACGGCGTCCATTTCGCCGAAGAGCCGCCGAATGAACTCCGGGCCTAACTCTGGATGATAATAGAGATAACGCAGCTCGCTCGCGCCAAAACCCGGATCGCGCGCATCGAGGCTGACAATCTTTCCCTTCCACTTTGGCTGAAAGAGATCCCAATACGACTTGAACTCGGCGGGCTTCGCAAGCTGCGTATTGTAAGTGATAGTGAATCCTGAGACGCTCCCTTCATTGATAAAAATGTATTTGCGCTCGGGGTCTATATAGAAGTGTTTTTTTTCCCACCACAGCGAAGTATCCGCGACCTCCGGCAACGCCAGAATCGGAGCGAGTGGATCAAAAAGATCATTTTTATAAAAGCTCGCTAGGGAAGTGGGTCCACCCAGATAGATGTCCGAGAGATATTTACCGGCGCGTCGCTCGGCAAAAAGCCGAGGCGAAATCCGATTACTACTGCCGTGTGTGACAGTGGCTTTGATTTCAGGATAGTCTTTCTGAAACTCAGCGAATATCTGCGGATGATATGGCCCCAGCGCGGTATAGATAGAGACCTGCCCTTCCTGTTTGGCGGCCTGGAGCGTTTTTTCCCAGTCCAATCGCCAGGAGGCTTTTTCCGCTGCGAGAGTCACCGGCGTCGGAACCAAAAAGAAATAGAAAAAAACGGCGGCAAGCACTTGCAACGACATTCGCTTCATTGAGCCTCCTAGAGGTTATTTTGCGACACAACGAAGA
>VBKX01000415.1 GCA_005879435.1 Deltaproteobacteria bacterium | reverse complement strand
CGCGCCCCGAGGGCAACGTCCACGTCGAAAAGCGTAGCCGCGAACCCTACCATTAAGCAGCGGACTTTGAAGAAGAGCGTCGTGCTTTCCGGACAGGGGCTGCACTCGGGCGTCAAAACCGGTCTCATCTTGCATCCGCTGGCGCCGCATAGCGGAATCCTTTTTACCGGTATCTCAGGCGATGTCACCGTACCCGCCCACTTAGACTACGTCGGCTCCACGGGTTACGCGACTTCGCTGCGCTCGAAAGATTACGCAGTCGGCACCGTCGAGCACTTGCTAGCGGTGTTGCATAGCTACGGCATCACCAATCTTCTGGTCAAAGTGCAGGGCGAAATCCCGATCTTGGACGGCTCCGCGCTGGAGTTTTGTCAGGCCATCGAAGACGCCGGGATCCAGGAAGAAGACGAAGAGTGTGCCGCCATCGTCATCGAACGACAGTATCGGGTGGGTGCCGAAGGCGGCGAATCGATCAGCATCGAGCCCGCGAAAGGGTTTTCCATTCGCTACGTTTTGCGCTATCCGAAGCCTGTGGGCGAACAAGAACACACCTACGTATTTCAGGGATCTGAATATTTCAAAACCGAGATCGCCCCCGCGCGCACGTTCGGGTTTCTCAAGGACATCGCGCAGCTGCAGAACATGGGATTGGCGAACGGCGGCCGGCTCAGCAATTTCATTCTTATCGACGATGAGAAAATAGTGAACACCGAATTGCGCTACCCTAATGAATTCGCGCGACACAAGATCCTTGATATCCTCGGCGATCTATACCTGCTCGGTAGACCGATTCGTGGCGCGGTGACGGCCGTGATGACCGGGCATTCAGACAATATCGCTCTGCTGCGCCAAGTCCGCGAGGACATGAAACTCTAGGGGGTAAAAAAGTTTTAGCGACCACTCAAAGGCGGCCCCTGCACGAAGATTTTCTTATGGATCCCCAAGGCAATTATCCGCGACTTTTTACCATTGACGAAGCCAACGGTTTGCTACCTACGCTGCGACCGTTGGTGGAGCAAATTCTGGAAAATATCCGGCGTCTGAAGGGCGCCAGTGAAACCGTGATTCGCCGAGAAGGGCTCGATCCCGAGGCGCCGCATCTCATGAATCGCCTGCGCGACGACGGCGAGATCGCGAGGTTGATTGGGCAGGTAAAAGGTTGGGTCGACGAGATCAATAGTTATGGCTGCCTGTGTAAGGGGGTGGAGCAGGGGTTGATCGATTTCCCCTGCTTGTTCGGCGCGGAAGTGGTTTTTCTTTGCTGGCAGATCGGTGAGCCGAGTGTGGGTTTTTGGCATCGCATCGAAGACGGCTTTGCAGGCCGTAAACCCTTACTCGACGGCGAAACCTCTGATCCCGATAACAAAGTCTCCTATCACTGACCGGCCATCGCGAAAAGTTAACAAGATTTCACGGCCTGTTAATCGTTAGCCCGCCGTTCGGTGTATCCGGGTTTTTCATGAAAGCTCCGCCGCAGCGTGCCGAAACTGCTTTATCGCTTCAGATCAAGGAAAAAGCTCAAATTTTGGGTTTTGAGCTCGTCGGAATCTCAGCGGTGAGGCCGCCGCCGCACGAACAATCTTTCGCCCAATGGTTGCGTCAGGGCTTGGCCGGCAAGCTGGCCTATATGGAACGCACGGAGTCGCTGCGGCGCGATCCGCGCACGCTGGTGCCCTGGGCAGTCTCCGTGATCTCCGTGGGGATGAATTATTACACCGGATATTCGCGGCCGGCTTCTTCGCCGACCCATGGATGGATCTCGCGCTACGCTTGGGGTGACGACTATCACGACTTGATGTCGAGCAGGCTGGAGGCGCTGCTCGCCGGTATCAAGGAACTCAGCGACGGTCACGTCCGCGGTAAAGCCTTTGTCGATTCGGGTCCCGTGATGGAACGAGACTTCGCCGGAATCGCCGGGCTCGGCTGGATCGGCAAAAATACTCACCTCATTTCGCCCCGCAGGGGCTCGTGGTTTTTTTTGGGAGAATTGTTTCTCGATTTGCCGCTCGCTTACGATCGGCCGATTCGCGATCGCTGCGGTGCCTGCGAATTGTGCCTTCATGCTTGCCCCACCGGCGCCTTCGTAGGCCCCTATGTGCTCGACGCGCGCCGCTGTATCTCCTATCTGACCATCGAGTTGAAAGATTGGATGCCTCGATCATTACGCCCGCTTGTCGGCAATCATATTTTCGGTTGCGACATCTGCCAGGAGGTTTGTCCCTATAACGTCAAGGCGGGCACGACCGAGGAGCCCGCATATCAGCCAAGAGCCGGACTGCATGCGCCGGAACTGATCCCGCTCCTGTCGTTAACTGAAGCCGAGTTCCGCCAACGTTTCCGAGGTAGTCCGATTCTGCGCGCCAAACGGCGTGGGTTTTTGCGCAACGTTGCGGTCGCCCTAGGAAATCTTAAGAGTATCGAAGCAGTGCCGGCGTTGATTCGAGCCCTCGAGGACGAGGAGCCTTTGGTGCGCGGTCACGCCGCGTGGGCACTCGGCCAAATCGGCTCGCGGATGGCAATCGACGCTCTACAGTGCCGGTCGCAAACTGAGCTTGACGCCGACGTCCGCCGTGAAATGGAGGATGCGCTCAAAATACTCGCGGCGGAAGCGGCCCTTGCTACGGGCGGCTAGCGGGAAGCGGCCTTCAGCGCGTCTTCTAAGATTTTCGGAATTCGCGTGACATGACCCGCGTGATCGATACAGGCGTGCTTCGTCGAGCCGGTTGCGAGCAAACATGTGTCCGTTTCGCGTGAGATTCGATAACTGAACGAAAGCGAGACTCGGCCCATCTCCGCCAGCTCGCTCTCGATCTGAACGACTTCGTCGAAGTGGGCCGACTGGTTGTAGTGACAGTTCACGTCCATCACTGGAAAGTGAAAGCCCGCCTGTTCGATGGCTGTGTAGGGGAGGCCGATCTGGCGCAGGAACTCCGATCGGCCGCGTTCGAACCAACGCAAATAGTTGGCGTAGTAAACCACTCCCATCTGATCGGTATCGCCGTAAATTACCCGGTATGAAGTGACGTTGGTGATCTTCTCGGGTAATTTTTTCATTAAACATTTTTAGTCCGTTTCCGCCCCAATCTCAATGCAAAGCGCAAGTTCCAGAACGGCGCGCTGCTTATCGCACGTGAATTAATTCACTGTCACGGGGTAGCTCGACGAATGCGATTTGCCGCCTCGTCGGCGCGAATGTTGTTCGAAACCCGCGAGGTCATCGTCTTGGTATACCAATTTCAATAACCAGACTGCGGAGAAGCGACAGAAGCTCCAGCTCAGCGCCAAGAGCGCATTTTTTTTGGAATAGACGATGTAGCTTTGGCCTATTACCCGGATCCTTCGAACCTGATGGGAAGAGGACTCTAGGGATGGCCCCAGTGCTAGATTTTGCTCGGTATCCCAGTGAAGATTCGAGTATGAACCGACCTTGCTGAACTTGACGGGCGCCCGTTATGGTAAAATATTTCCAGTTGTTTGTGTGACTTTGCCGTCGGCGCTGCGCTGGCGGCTGCTTGCCTTGACAAGCGAAACTGAAGTGTGGTTTAAGCTGAGGAAAAATATTTTTGTCAAAACGACTTAACGTCGGCGAACGACGTGATTTTCGAGGAGGGTAGCGAATGAAAATTCTAGTTAGAAATGCGGCTTGGCCGATTGGCGTGACGCTGGCGACGGTGCTAGCCATGGCGTGTAGCTCAGTGGATGAAAAGCCAGCACCGCCGCCGGCGGCAACGGCGAAACCGGCGCCGGCGCCCGCTCCGGCTGCGCCACCTGCTCCAGCGCCAGCGAAATCAGAATCCGCAAAGGCTTCGAAAACCAAAGCCGTCGAGGTCGAAGGCGTAATCAGCGCGGTGGGGCAAAGAACGATTACGTTTCAAATGGAACGGAAAGGCAAAGTTCGGGAAGAAGTTGTCGGCGTAGACGATAAAACGAAAATTGAAAAGGCCGGCTCGAACGTAAAGTTGCGAGACTTGCAGGAAACCGACAAGGCTCTGATTAACTATGAACCGGAGGCTTACACGCCGGCGCTCGCGATCAAAGTCGTAGGCAAGGGCGAGATTCAAAAAGTGGGGGGCGACGACTAAGATCGGTAGCGGTCGGCTCGATCGCCGCCGACAACCTCAAGATCGAACGACTGATCTTCCCTCAAAATCCTAAAAGTGATCCGTTCGCCCGGGCGCTTTTTCCACATTTGACAGCGAGAATAATGTCGCCCTGCTGCAGCCCGAATTTGGCAGCCGGTCCGTTCGACACCACGCCGCCAACAACCACATGCCCCGCCATGACTTGCGGATAAATGCCCAGCCAGAGTCGTCGCGGACGGCTGCGAACTTGCCCGTATTGCTTCAACTCCTGTTCGTAAACCCGGTAGTAATCAATGGGAATCGCCAGCGAGAATTTTCCAACTTCGTTCAAGTTAAGGGAGACAACGCCCACCAATTCCCCGCGAAAATTAGCCAGTGTCCCGCCGCCGAAGCCCGGATTGGAGGCTGTTATTCGAATTGATTTGTCGATCATGTATTCCCACTGGCCGTCGTAACCCTCTAGGGATGTGACATAGCCACCGCTGACGCGTCGCGCGGTTTCGCCGCTGCTGGCTATCATGACGACGGCTTCGCCGAGGGTGACCGAATCGGCGGGCGCAAGTTTGAGGCTAGGCAAATTTCTCCCGGAGATTTTCACCAAAGACAACCCGGTTTCTTGATCCTGGGCCGCCACCTGGGCCGGATACTGCTCGCCATCCGGCAATGTTGCTGTAATCGAGGTCGCGCCTACAGTCACATAGTGAACCGTCAGAATATAACCGTCAGGATCGACGATGGTACCGGAACCGACGCGCTCAGAGCCGAGGTTGCGGGCGGATGGGTGGGTTTCCGGGATGCTGACATGCAGATCCACGGTCGCGGGCAGGATCGAGTGAATCAAACCCAGGTGTCCGTTCAAAGTGCTACTCCCTCGGCACCGCCGGAAACCGTTTGGACTGGGGCGTTCATTTGATCGATTGAAAATACTCTACCCTGCCAAGTGTCGCGACCTTCTAGACGTTTGAAGATTGCATTATGCACGCCGATCTTGTCGATGGACCATTGCGGGGCGACGGTAATGGCACGGTAAGTTTCCCCCGATAACCGATGCACTATAATATCCGGGCTCAAGCGCTCAAGAAAATCGACAACCAATTCCACGTATTCGTCACGGCTGAATAGCGGGACTTGCCCCTGTTGGTACAGCTTTTCGAGAGGCGTGTTCTTAATCACGTGCAGATTGTGCAATTTGACGCCGTCGATCCCGAGTTGGTTGAGTAAGTCAGACGTTGCCAACATCTCATCCCGGCTCTCGCCCGGGAAACCAAGGATAAGATGGGTGCAAATACGCAGGTCCCGCTCTTTGACGCGTTTCACGGCATCGACAAAGTCACTCAATCCGTGGCCCCGATTTACCCAAGTGAGTGTGCGATCATACATGGACTCAAGGCCGAGTTCGAGCCATAGGTACGTTTGTTTCGACAATTCGGCGAGCAGATCGAGCGTGTCCTCAGGCAGGCAATCCGGTCGTGTTGCGATAGAGATCCCGACGATACCGGGGATCCCAAGGGCCTCGCGATAAAGTTTTGCGAGCTTCGCCGAAGCAGCGTAAGTGTTTGTGTAGCTCTGAAAATAGGCGATGAATTTTTCAGCCCTGTGGCGCTTTTGGATTGCCACCGCGCCTTGTTCGAGTTGCGCGGTAACTGAAGTGCGCGGTAGATAGTCACCGGGAGTATGGCTTGCGTTGTTGCAATAGATACAGCCGCCGACCGCCACTTTGCCGTCTCGGTTGGGACAGGTGAAATCCAACCGCAGGCCGATCTTGTAGACGCGCGCGTCGAAACGGTCACGCAGCACTCGATTAAACGAGTTGTAGCGCTTACCGCGCCAGCGCTTTTCAAGGGACTCCGGAAAATTCATGGGCCGAACAGAGACAGGGTTAACAAAAAGCCCAAGAATACTCAAGGTGATGAGATAAGGTGATGAAAGAATGATGAAGCGAAATTTCGGTTGTCATGCAACCGGTCATCCCTTGCCCCGGAAGTCGCGAATATTTCATGATCTTTTTGCAATTGGAAGAATTTGCTTGCTTGACAACGGAGAGGAATTGTCTATATTCATTGAACACTGGACGGCCCGCACGACCGCTAATGAAAATCTCCGTCGACGAGATTCCTCAATCCCCCAAAGAGATAAAATTCTCCGAAAGCGTTGAGGAACTTAACGAGATCTACCGCCGGAGCAACAACCGGGATTTTGGTTTCCCATCCTCTCTGGTAGTAGATTTAACCTATTACCGCTCCGGGCCGGACATTTTCTTCAGCGGGCGTTTCCAGGGAATGTTTCGGGGATGCTGCGCGCGGTGCCTGGAGAATTACAGTTTTTCTTTGAATCGCCATTTTGATTTTGTCCTGACTCCTGATCCGGCCAAGGCGGAGCGCCGCGCTGAAGAATTGCGTAGGGACGAACTCGGCTTGAGTTATTATTCATCGGATGAGATTAATCTGGAACCATTAATTGCGGAACAAGTGATGCTGGCACTACCCACCCGGCCGCTCTGTTCGGATAAATGCCGCGGGCTGTGCGCCAATTGCGGCGCGAATCTCAATGGAGAGACTTGCGCCTGTTCCGCCCCTGATGGCGATCCTCGAATGGCGATCTTCCGTACGCTCAAAGTCGGTCGCTAATTCACGCTCAAAACTTAAATACTGCCGCCGTGGTGCGCGGAGAAAGACAGGACTCAACCGATGCCGGTACCGAAAAGAAGAACTTCGAAGCGGGTGAAAAACCAGCGCCGTGCGCATGACGGCTTGACCAAGCCGCAATGGAGCACTTGCTCGAACTGCGGTGAAACGGTCATGCCGCACCGCGCCTGCGCTCATTGTGGCTTTTATCGTGGCCGCGCAGTTCTGCCGGTCGAACAAAGCTAACCAGTCTCCGACCCCATATGCCGAAAATTGCCATCGACGCGATGGGTGGAGACCACGCTCCGCACGTGGTCATCGAGGGGGCTCTGCTTGCGGCCCAAGAACTCGGCGTCGAAATGGTTTTGGTCGGTGACAAAGAGCTGATCGAAGGAGAGCTCGCCAGGCACAAAGGCGCGCCAAATTTCAATATTGTCGCCGCCTCCCAAGTCGTGCCGATGCATGAATCGCCGAGTATTCGGCATGTTCGTTATGGGGACGCTACCGCAGGTGGCCCGTCCCGCCATTTTGGTCGTTGTCCCAAGCCTGAAAAAAGGCACGGTGATCGTCGATGCCGGCGCAAATGTTGATTGTAAGCCGCGTCACTTGGTCCAGTTCGGTCTTATGGGATCGATTTACGCCGAGCGGATCTTGAATATTGCGAAACCACGCGTCGGAGTGTTGAGCAATGGCGAAGAGCAAGGCAAGGGCAACGATCTGACCCGGGCGGCAAGCGAACAGTTAGCGGCGACGTCACTCAATTTCATCGGCTATGTCGAGGGTCGGGATATTTTTGGCGATCTTGTGGATGTCGTCGTCTGCGACGGTTTTACGGGAAACATCGCGCTCAAAACCATGGAAGGTGTCGCGAGTTTTGCCGGCGCCGTATTGAAAAACGCTTTCCAAAAAAATCTTTCCAGTCGTTTGGGTTATTTGCTGAGCCGTAATTCTCTCGCCGAAGCCTATCGCCGGTTGGATTATGCCGAGTATGGCGGCGCTCCGTTGATCGGTTTAGACGGCGTGGCGATTATCGCTCACGGCGGCTCCAGTCCGCTGGCGATCAAGAATGCCATTCGGGCCGCGCGTGACGCTGTTGATCAGCAGATTAATCTCCACATCGCCGATGCCTTGGGGGACACGGATGGCGTTGGGGCTAAGAAGGAAGGTTTGCCGCGCAAGCTTTGGGAGCGCTTTAAATCGAAAATTGAGTCATTGGGCGAGAAAACGGAATCTGACGCCGATCCGGAAGAACGGAGGGGAGGTGGCGAGTAGTCATCTGGCGTTTGTTTTCCCCGGGCAAGGATCACAGCACGTCGGCATGGGTAAAGAATTCACCGCCGAGTTCCGGGTTGCCCAAGAGATTTTTGCCGAGGCC
The DNA here is from genome assembly GCA_005879435.1 of Deltaproteobacteria bacterium. GTDB lineage: Bacteria > Desulfobacterota > Binatia > UBA9968 > UBA9968 > DP-20. Next base: position 10,077 of record VBKX01000415.1, on the reverse strand, counting down.
GACGACGCGCTCGAATATTCTCTCAGCGCGCTTTGCTTTAACGGTCCGGAAGCCGAGCTCAAGTTGACCGAGAACACCCAACCCGGGATTCTCACCGCTTCGATCGCGGCTTTACGGGTACTCGAAACCGAGACTCCGCTGCGGCCATCATTCGTCGCTGGCCACAGTCTGGGAGAATATAGTGCGCTGGTCGCCGTGGGCGCGCTGCAATTCCGCGACGCGGTTAAAATCGTGCGCGAACGAGGACGCCTAATGCAGCAGGCCGTGCCCTCCGGCCAAGGCGCGATGGCGGTGGTGCTTGGCTTGGAGATGGAGGCGGTGCGCGCGCTGTGCGCGGACGCTAGTCGCGACGAGGTCGTGTCACCTGCCAATTTCAATGGCGCCGGACAGGTTGTTATTTCGGGAGCTAAGGGCGCCGTTCAACGTGCCATGGAATTGGCAAAGGAACGCGGCGCAAAAAGAGTGCAGGATCTGCCGGTGAGCGCGCCGTTTCACTGCCGGCTCATGCAGCCCGCTGCTGATGGCCTGAAGCAAATATTGAGTGACGTCACGGTTCGCCCCTTCGTTACGGGTGTGGTTACAAACGTTGAAGCTGAAGTTAATCTGAGTGCTGAGCGAGTGAAATCGCTACTCGTCGATCAAGCCGTGTGTCCGGTGCGTTGGGAAGAAACGATACGAAAGTTCGCCGAATTGGGCTGTGATCGAGCCCTCGAGATCGGTCCGGGCAAAGTCCTCAAAGGACTGATGAAGCGAATCGTTCCGACGATGGAGATTGATAACTTCGCGGTGCCGCAGGATCTGTCGAGGCTTGCGTCGGCGTGGACTCAATGAATCTCCACGGTCAGATCGCGCTCGTTACCGGTGCTAGTCGCGGCATCGGCCGCGCGATCGCACTGGCGCTTGGGCGTTCGCGCTCCCATGTGGTTGTCAATTACCGCGACAACCAGGCCGCGGCGGAGGAGTCTTTGGCGAAGATTGTCGCCGAAGGAGGCCAGGGCGAGCTTTGCCCCTTCGACGTCGCCGAAGAGAATCAGGTCGAAGCCGCAGTCAAGGGAATCGTTGACCATCACAAGAAAATTGATATTCTCGTTAACAATGCCGGTACAACCTCTGATAGTCTTTTGATGCGTATCAAGCCGGCGGATTGGGACCAGGTTATCGGCACCAATCTCAAGGGTACCGTTCTCTGCACCAAAATCGTCTCGCGCTACATGATCCGCCAGCACTTCGGTCGGATCATGAACCTGTCGTCAGTAGTGGGGCAAATGGGTAACTCCGGGCAATCGCTCTACGCTGCATCCAAAGCTGGAATCATCGGCTTCACTAAAGCGGTGGCCCGTGAGGTGGCATCCAGAAGCGTAACGGTGAATGTCGTTGCGCCGGGGTTTATCGAAACGGATATGACGGCGAAGCTGCCGGAAAAGCTGCGCGAGGAGTTTCTTCATGCGATCCCGCTCGGTCGTTTTGTCACTTGCGAGGAAGTCGCTGAAATGATTGTATTTCTTGCGGGGGAAAAATCCGGATATATTACCGGGCAGGTGTTTGGTATTAATGGTGGACTGTACATGTAACGAATTTGTAGAAATTGTATGTGAGCAACTTGGGGTGAGCGCAGAAGAGGTGACCCCGGAAGCTTCATTTATAGAAGATTTAGGGGCCGATTCGCTGGATATCGTCGAATTGGTGATGGCGCTCGAGGAAGAATACGAGATGGAGATCTCCGACGAGGACGCGGAAAAGATCAAGACCGTCCAGGATGTCATCACTTATATTGAAACCCATCGTTAGGATCTCCGGGTCGCGTCCAGTGTATTAGGGCTAGTTGATCGCCCCAAACAGTCACTCAAGAAGTAGAGCAAATCGCAGGGGAGTGGGATCCGGTGTCCATGCTCCTGCGATTTTCTTTATTTCAATAATGCGGGTCAAGTTCGATTGCGAATTATGATCGTATTCGGTTGCGACCACGGCGGCGTGGAGCTCAAGAACTTTCTTCTGGATCGTCTGCGCTCCAAGGGGCTTGACGTGTATGATCACGGTACCCACGGCAAGGACTCGGTGGATTATCCAGATTATGCGCGCTCGGTGTGCCGCAGCGTCGTCGCGGGCGATGCAGATCGAGGTGTGCTTGTTTGCACGAGCGGCATCGGTATGTCGATCATCGCCAATAAGTTTCCCGGCGTGCGGGCGGCGCTGGTGCAGGACCTCGACGGCGCCCGCTCGAGCCGCGAGCACAACGATGCGAACGTACTGGTTCTAAGCGGCGCGAAGACCGACCCGTTATTGGCTCAACAAATCATCGAAGTTTGGCTGACCACGCCATTTGCCGGGGGTCGGCACCAGCGGCGCGTCGACAAAATTACGCAAACCGAAAGAGATCTGGGTATTCGGCTCGCTCCCGAAACAAAGAAGGAATAGCGCGAAGGAATCCATATGTCATTTCTAGAACAAGTCGATCCGGCCGTTTTCTCGGCAATTCAGAAAGAAACGCAGAGACTGGAAGGCAACCTGGAGCTGATCGCATCTGAAAACGTCGTGAGCGAAGCGGTGTTGGAGGCGCAAGGTTGCGTGATGACCAACAAGTACGCCGAAGGCTATCCGGGCAAGCGGTATTATGGCGGCTGCGAGTTTGTCGATGAAGTCGAGTCGTTGGCGATCGCGCGGGCCAAAGAGCTATTCGGCGCCGATCACGCGAACGTGCAGCCTCATTCGGGCTCGCAAGCCAACATGACGGTCTATCTCGCGGTGTTAAAGCCAGGCGACACTTATTTGGGAATGAACCTGGCCCACGGCGGCCATCTGTCGATGGGCAGCCCGGTTAATTTTTCTGGATTTATTTACAAAGTGGTTCCCTACGGCGTTTCGGAAAAGACCGAAACCATCGACTACGACGAGGTCGAGCGGCTCGCGAAGGAACATCGCCCCAAATTGATCATCGCCGGTGCGAGTGCCTATCCTCGCATCATCGATTATTCCAGGTTTCGTCAAGTCGCCGACCAGGTGGGTGCCTTGCTGATGGTCGACATGGCGCACATCGCCGGATTGATCGCGGCGGGCTTACACCCGAGTCCGGTGCCCTACGCGGATTTCGTTACGACAACCACGCATAAAACTTTACGCGGGCCGCGCGGCGGTCTGGTGCTCTGCAAAGCCGAGCATGCGAAGATCGTCGATAGCCGGGTTTTTCCGGGCATGCAAGGCGGTCCGTTGATGCACGTGATCGCCGCTAAAGCGGTGGCGCTCAAAGAAGCTTTAAGCCCGGAATTCAAAATCTACCAGCAGCAGATCGTCAAGAACGCCCAGACGCTGGCCAAGGCACTGATGCGCGCCGGATTTCGCCTCACGTCGGACGGCACCGACAATCATTTGATGCTGGTCGATTTGCGTAAATCCGAGCTCACGGGCAAGGTAGCGCAAGAGACTTTGGATAAAGCGCGCATTACCGTCAATCGCAACGCCGTGCCGTTCGACACGCGCTCGCCGTTTGTCACTAGCGGCGTGCGCATCGGCACGCCGGCCGTGACCACGCGCGGCATGAAAGAAACGGAGATGGACTTGATCGGTGATTTCATTTCCCGAGCGCTGAAACATGTGGGCGATGACGCCGCGCTGCAAGGAATTGCCGGTGAAGTCGGCAGTCTGTGCAGGAGGTTTCCCGTCTATCCGCATCGGTTGGGGAAAGCTTAGCTGGAGGGCTAGAAGATCGAAGATTGGGATGGAGGATTGTCCGTAGCGATCTTCTAACTTCGATCCTCTTTCTTCGATTCTTATTATGAAATGTCCTTTTTGCCACGAGACGGAAAACCGCGTCATCGATTCGCGATTGAGCAAGGATAGCAATATGATCCGGCGCCGGCGCGAATGCGAGCGCTGCACGCGGCGCTTTACGACTTATGAACGCGTCGAAGAAATGATGCCGTTGGTGGTAAAAAAAGACGGCCGGCGCGAAGCTTACGATCGGATAAAAATCGTCAACGGTTTGAAACGCGCGTGCGAAAAGCGTCCGGTCAGCATCAATACCATCGAGACGATCGCCGATCGCATCGAGCGCACGCTGCAAGAGCGCGGCGAAAAAGAAATCCCCAGTTCCGTGATCGGCGAAGCGCTGATGCGCGAGCTTCACGATACCGATCCCGTAGCCTACGTCCGTTTCGCATCGGTGTACCGCTCCTTCAAGGATATCGGCGAGTTTATGGTCGAGTTGGAGGAGCTGATCAAAGAACGCAAAGGTTTGCCGCTGGCCAAAACTGCCGAACCGGGACGCAGAAGGGAATAGCTCCGTTGTCCGGCGCCTCGTGGAGCGACTCCGATAAACGATACTTACGCGTGGCTTGCCGTCTGGCGCGCAGGGCGGCGGGCCGGACCAGCCCCAACCCTATTGTCGGCGCCGTGCTGGTGCGCGGCGGCCGGATCGTCGGCACCGGCTTCCATCGATTCGCCGGTGGCGATCATGCTGAAATCGTCGCGCTCAAGCACGCCGGTCCGAAGGCCCGGGGCGCGACACTCTATATCACTCTGGAACCATGCAACCATTACGGTCGTACGCCGCCGTGTACGCAGGCGTTGATCCGTGCCGGGATCAAAGAAGTGGTATGTGGCACGAGGGACCCCAACCCTCTAGTCGCGGGACAGGGCTTTCGCCGGCTACGGCGGGCGGGGATTAAAGTTCGCGTCGGCGTGTTGGAAAACGACTGCCGCGCGCTCATCGAGAGTTTCGCGAAATTCATTACTCGCCGGCTGCCGTTCGTAACTCTCAAACTGGCAGCTACTTTGGATGGCAAAATCGCCGCAGCTAATGGCGATGCGCACTGGATCAGCGGTGAAGATTCGCGCCAAATCGTTCACCGGATGCGCAATGCGGTCGATGCCGTCGTCGTTGGCGTAGGAACTGTGAAAGCCGATGATCCTCAACTGACATGTCGAATTCCGCGCGGCCGTAACCCGTGGCGGATCGTCTTGGATAGCCGTCTAAGTATTCCGCTTTCTGCGCGCATTCTGCGCCAAGTCGATCCGGCAAAGACGATCGTCGCGACGGGGACTCGGGTTTCCGCAGCAAAGACGCGCGCGATCGAAGCGCTGGGCGCGCAGGTATGGCCACTGCCGCTTAAGCGCGGCAAGGTAGCATGGCGCCCTCTGCTGCGAAAGCTCGCGGCTTCAGGAGTCGTCACCGTGATGATTGAAGGAGGGGCGGGCATCGCCGCGTCGGCAGTCAAAGAAAAAATCGTCGATAAGATTATTTTTTTCTACGCACCAAAAATTCTTGGCGGGGATGGATGGGCAATGATCGAACGGTTGGGTATTAGACGGGTGAAACAGTCGGTGCCGGTCAAGAATCTGCACGCAATGAATTCCGGCGGTGATTTAATGGTCACCGGTTATCTGTAGAGGCGGCCGGTCATTGACGAGATTCGATCAGGAGTTGGAGATTGGGCGCATGTTTACCGGACTTATCGAAGACGTGGGAACAATTGGCGTGCTGCGGCTGGAAAACAATGCGGCAGTCTTAACTGTGAAGACCAACCTGCCGGTGCATTCGATGCCGCGGGGCGCGAGCGTTGCCGTCAATGGTGCCTGCTTAACCGTTGTTAGGAAGAGCAGCAAGACGTTTACCGTGGATGTTTCCCCGGAGACGTTGCAGCGCACCAACTTGGAAACCTTGGCCGTCGGTAGTTCCGTCAACCTGGAGCGGCCGATGCGCTTGGCGGATCGGCTCGGCGGACATCTAGTGACCGGCCATGTCGACGGTCTCGGCACGATTGAGACGATTGAACAGGAAGGCGAGTTCACCATCGTTACTTTTGCGGTTCCCGCGCTTCTCGGCGCCTTGCTCGTACCGAAAGGGTCGGTCGCCGTCGACGGCATTAGCTTGACGGTCAATGTTTGCCGAAAGCGGCGATTTTCGGTGGCGATCATTCCATTTACCATGAAGCACACTAATTTGCGCGCTCGGAAGGTTGGTGATAAAGTCAACATCGAAACCGATTTGATCGGGAAATATGTGCAAAGCTTCATGCGACGACGCTAGAAGTATGTCGCGCATATGAATTCGAAACGCTCAGTTCCATGCCGCTCTCTACGATTGAAGAAGGTATCGAGGAAATCCGCAACGGCCGGCCGGTCATTTTGGTCGACGAAGATTCGCCCGATAGCGACGGTTTCTTCTGTCTCGCGGCCGAAAAAGTAACCGCCCAGAGCCTCAATTATTTGCTACAACACGGGCGCGGCATTATCTATGTGACGCTGATCGACGAGCGAATTCGCGAACTGGGAATTCCGATGATTGCGGAAGAGAACAGCCGACTGGCGGGTCTGCTTTGCGGCGCGTCCTTTTCCGTGAGATTGGAAGGCGTCCACGGAGTTTCAGCGCAGGGACGCGCGCATACAATCCAGGCGGCGATCGCGGATAGTACGAAGCACGAAGATCTCGTTATTCCCGGCCACGTGCAGCCGCTTCAGGCCCGCAGCGGCGGCGTGTTGGCGCGTTCGGGCCGCACCGATGCGTCGGTGGATTTAGCCCGCTTGGCCGGCTTCAAACCGGCGGGCGCTATCTGCCAGATTTTGGCCGACGATGGTTCGGTGGCGATACTACCGGCACTCCAACGGCTGGCCCAGCAAGAGGGACTTAAAATCGTCTCGGTGGCAGACCTGATCGCTCATCGCTTGCGCAACGAAAGCTTGGTGAGGCGCGTCGCTGAAGAAGAATTTCCGACGATTCACGGCGGCATGTATCGGGCGATTGTTTTTCGCAACGAGGTTGACGGCCTCGAACATATGGCGCTCGTTAAAGGCGATATCAGTCACGCCGAACAGGTCTTAGTTCGGGTCCATTCCGAATGCCTGACCGGCGATGTGTTCGGCTCGGAACGTTGCGATTGCGGGGACCAGATCCGTCAATCGCTGCGGCTGATCGACGAGCAAGGGCGAGGAGTGCTCATTTACATGCATCAGGAAGGCCGCGGTATCGGCTTGACCAACAAGATCAAAGCCTACGCGCTGCAGGACCAGGGACGCGACACCGTCGAGGCGAATCTGGAATTGGGATTCAAAGAAGATTTGCGCGATTACGGTATCGGCGCGCAGATCCTGCGCGAGCTCGGCGTGGAGAAAATTTCTTTGTTGACCAACAATCCGCGCAAAATCACCGGGTTGGAAGTTTATGGCGTGAAAGTCGTCGAGCGCGTGCCGCTGGAGGTTCAGCCACGGGACACCACTATCCACTATTTGCGGACGAAACAAACCAAGCTTGGCCATTTATTGACGAATCTCGAGTCCAAACCGGCTAAGGGTTAGAAGCTGACCCCTCGGTGACGAGCGATGCCCGCATCGATCGAAGGCAAGAAAAACGCGCAGGGACTTAAGATCGGCATCGTAGTAAGCCGTTACAACCATTTCATCACGGAAAAACTTCTTGAAGGTGCTTTGGACGGATTTCAAAGCCACGGCGGAGAAGATAAAAATATGACGATTGTGCGGGTCCCTGGCGCCTTTGAGATTCCCCTGATCGCCGAGAAGATGGCCGCCAGCCGCCGTTTCGACGCTCTGGTGTGTTTGGGCGCCGTGATCCGCGGAGATACCCCGCATTTTGACTATGTTTGCGATGCGGTCACGCGGGGGATTGGCGATGCGGTCCGAACGCATAAGATTCCGATCGGTTTCGGTGTGCTGACCACTGACGACGTCCAACAGGCCATGGAGCGCGCGGGTGCGAAGGATGCCAACAAAGGCTATGAGGCCCTCTTGACGGTTGTCGAGATGATCGATGTTATTCGGCAGCTGTCGTAGCGCTCATTACGATTTCACCGCACTTACGTTTGAGTTGCCATTGTCAGAGAATCAGGAAACGTTTTCGCCTGGGCAGTCGATTAATACCACGCGACGCAAAGGGCGTGAGCTGGCGCTCCAAGCGCTGTATCAAATCGAAATAACGGCCGATGCTTCGGTTGCGGCGGTGGATATGTTTTTGCAGCATTTCGAGGGCAACGCGCCAGCCAAGGAGTTTGCGCGCCGATTGGTTTCTGGAGTGGTGAGCCAGCGCGCGGAGATCGACCGCCTGATCGAAAAATGCACGGAAAATTGGAAGCTCGCACGCTTGGCGAAAGTCGATCTAGTGGTCTTGCGAGTGGCGACCTACGAATTGGTCTTTTGTCCCGACATCCCGTCGCGCGTCAGCTTGGACGAGGCCATCGAAATCGGTAAACGCTTTGGCAGCGCCGAATCGGCCACGTTCATCAATGGGGTCTTGGATCACGTGGCGCACGCGAGCGGCGATAAATCGCCATAATCGAAAAATTATGGAAGAGCGTTATCAACCCAAAGCCATAGAGGAAAAATGGCAGCGCCGCTGGGAAGAAGACCAGGCATTTCACGTCACCCAGAATTCAAGTGAGCCGAAATATTACGTCCTGGAGATGTTTCCTTATCCTTCCGGCCGCATTCACATGGGGCACGTGCGCAATTACTCCATCGGTGACGTAATTGCGCGTTACAAGCGCATGCGCGGTTTCAACACGCTTCATCCGATGGGCTGGGACGCCTTCGGCTTGCCGGCGGAAAACGCGGCGATCGAGCGCGGCGTGCATCCCGAAGCATGGACCCGGGAAAATATTCTTTACATGAAGACCCAGCTCAAGCGCATGGGGCTTTCTTACGACTGGGATCGCGAGATTGCCACGTGCGAGCCTGACTACTATCGCTGGAATCAGTGGATCTTTCTGCAGTTTTTCAAGAAGGGATTGGCGTATAAAAAAAGCTCCTTTGTCAACTGGTGTCCGTCGTGCGAAACGGTCTTGGCGAACGAGCAGGTGATCGACGGCGCGTGCTGGCGATGTGATTCGCCGGTCGTGCAAAAGGAGCTCGAACAATGGTTTTTCCGCATCACCGATTACGCTGAAGAATTGCTCCACGATTTGGACAAACTTACCGGGTGGCCCGATAAAGTGCTCACCATGCAGCGCAACTGGATCGGTAAATCGATCGGCGCCGAAATTGATTTTCCGTTGGTCGGCCGCGAAGGGGCGCTGCGAATCTTTACGACGCGTCCGGATACGATTTACGGCGCAACGTTCGTTTCCCTCGCTGCCGAACATCCGTTGGCGGGCAAACTTTCCGCCGGTACGGCGCAGGAAGACACGGTCAGAGCATTTATCGAGCGTTTCACAAGCGTCAGCCAAGCGAAGCGCGGAGCGGAAGAGGGAGAGAAGGAGGGCGTCTTCACCGGCTCCTACTGCCGAAATCCCTTTACCGGTGAAAACATTCCCATTTACTTGGCTAACTTTGTGCTCATGGAATACGGCACCGGTGCGGTCATGGCGGTGCCCGCACACGACCAAAGAGATTTTGAATTCGCAAAAAAATATCAGCTGCCGATTCGCGTCGTGATCCAACCGCGCGATCAGCCGCTGGCCGCAGATGATTTGACCGAGGCCTATGTCGATGAGGGCATCATGGTGAATAGCGCCGGCTTTTCGGGCCTGGCGAATACGGCAGGAAAAGAACAGATCGCGGCTCACTCGGAAGAAAAAGGCTGGGGTAAAAAGGCGATTCGATATCGCCTGCGCGATTGGGGTGTATCGCGGCAGCGCTATTGGGGGACGCCGATCCCAATCATTTACTGCGATCGGTGCGGCACGGTAGCTGTTCCGGAAGATCAACTACCGGTCATGCTTCCGAAAGATGTTCCGTTTACCGGCAAGGGTGGCTCGCCGCTCAGCGAAAGCAAGCTTTTTTCACAAGTTGCCTGTCCGAAGTGCGGCGGCCCGGCCCGCCGCGAAACCGACACCATGGACACGTTTGTGGATTCTTCGTGGTATTTTCTGCGCTACACGTCAGCCAGATTCACCGAAGCGCCCTTCGATGTTGAAAAAGCGCGCTACTGGATGGCGGTGGATCAGTACATCGGCGGCGTCGAGCACGCCGTGCTGCACCTTCTCTACGCGCGCTTTTTTACCAAAGCGTTGCGCGATTTGGGACTGGCGAAAGTCGATGAACCGTTTACGAATCTATTGACCCAGGGGATGGTGTCTAAAGAGACGTATCGGTGTGTCGAGCATAACTGGCTGTTTCCCAGTGAACTGATAGGCT
>VBKX01000414.1 GCA_005879435.1 Deltaproteobacteria bacterium | reverse complement strand
CGGTAGCAACGATTCCGGTTGTATAGCCAGTCAAGTAATCGATCTCGCCACTAGCAAGCGCAGCCACGGGTAACGGTCCCGCCATTTGGATCAGCTCGATATCGAGTCCCTGTTTCTTGAACAAGCCGGCGTCACGCGCAACGAAAATATTCAAGAACGAGACGCTGAAAGCAGAGTAGGCCATGCGCACCTTCTTGGCATCTTGAGCCAGTAGTGGCTCGCAAAACTGCACAACGAAGAAAACGATTACACCGACGCCAATTTTTGGTTTGTACTGATTCCGCGGTTGAATCCCAGTGCGCAGCTTCCTCAATCTCACGCGGCTGACTATATCCAGCCGGCAGAAAACTTGTCAACGTCGCTTGCCGTGGTTATTCAATTCCGCCGGACAACGGCGAAACCACGAATGCTGGAATCAAGAACAAAAAAAGAGGGTCGAGCCACGATGGCTCGACCCTCTGGAGTAAATCGAAAGGATATATAACTGGTTATATCTTCGGAATCTGTAGCGTTGTTCCGACTTTTAGAAGATGCGCTTTGCGTAGACCATTGACCTTGAGAATTCTTTCGACGGATGCGCCGTAGAGGCGGGCGATCTCGAAAAGGGTCTCTCCCCGTTTCACGCGATGGTGCACGACCTGCACCCGAGGGCGTGGTTCGGGAGTTGGGTTTTTTGCTACCACGACGAGCGGCGTGACCGATTTATCAGATGGAAGTTTCACCCGATAACCGGCGGGCACGAACTGAGTCGTCGGACTGAGGGCCGGGTTCCAGCCAAAAAACTCATCCCGCTTCAGGCCCGATGTATTGATCAGCGACGCCAAAGAAGTTTTGCCGCTCACGACCACTTCTTTAATTTCCACCGGACTGTCCATATCGAGCCCGGGAAAATAGCGATTTAAATTCGTGCCGATTTCCACGGCGGCGAGAAATTCCGCGTAGAAGTGTTTCGGCGCGAAACCTCAATAGGGGTGATTATATTTTTCAATCAAGTCAGGCAAATGATCCGAACCGACGTCCGCCACTGCGCGCGCCATCCCGGCGGGGCCGAAGTTGTAGGACGTGATCGCTAACGGCCAGCTGCCCAGCATGTCATACGCCTGTTTCAGATAGGTCGCGGCGGCGCGGGAAGACTCCAAGGGGTCTCTTCTTTCGTCGATGCCGCCGCCTACTCGCATGTACTGCTTGCCGGTTCTCGGCATGAACTGCCATATGCCTGCGGCGCCGACCGATGAGCGCGCATTGATATCGTAGGACGATTCAACGATTGGCAGATAGGTGAGTTCGGGCGGAAGTCCAGCGTCTCTGAAAATCTGTTGGATCTGTGCAAGGTAACGGCCGGAGCGCTTGATACCCCCGGCGGTTCGTTCTTTGACGCCGCGCTGCGCCTTGACGCGTTCGATATCGACGCCGTTGGCGGCAGCGATGCGCATTCTTTCACCGTCGATATAGGTGTCGGTTCGGTTCCCCTCGCCGACGTCGATCGCTTCATAGACCCTGCTCATGTCGAGGGGATCGAAAAAAACCAGTTGAGAAGCGCTGTATTCCGTAAAGATTTTTTTCCAGAACTCTACAGCAGGTTCGAGGCCCGTAGGAGTGATGAACGGGGTCGGACTAGACAAATTTTGCTGCGCGAGCAGAGTAGCTGGCAGAAATGCCAAAAGTCCAAATGTAACCGAGAGTAACCGTTTCCCTAAATGCGGCATCGCCAACTCCTTTGCCAGGGTGGGTTGAGCAACCATCGTGCCACGCACAAGCGATTGCTAACCGCCGCATATTAAAGAAATTCTCGTTAGGAACGACGACGGCTGAATTGACGGCGGTAGCAGCGCCGATTATATTGCGGCAAATTTCTTTTGTGTTGGTCGAGGAGCAAGCATTGGAACACTCAACCTTGGTTGTCCTTAGCGAAGCGCTGCTGCGCTTGATTCTCGGTTGGCGCATGTTGATCAGCGGTTTGAGCAACGTGCGTCGCTGGCCCAATCCGGTGCAGACTGCGAGCATTCTATTTCCCAAAGGCGCGACCTTTTTTGGCTTCCTTGCCACTTTTCTAATGGTCGTCGGCGGCTTTGGTGTCGCCGCGGGAATTCAAACGCCCATCTGCGCCGTGATGATCGTGATTTTCTTGATCCCGACCTTCGGCCTGCATTGGCACTGGCTGAAAGTCTTGCCCGCGATGGTGCCGGTCGTGAAAGCTGCGATCAAAGATGAAAAAGCGCAAAACTATTTTCGTTCCTTCGACCGGCAATCCTACCACGCCCACGAAGTGGGCCTGCGCGACAACCTCGTTTTTGTCGCTGCGGCGATTTATTTTGCCGTGCGCGGCAGCGCCGGGTTCGGCATCGACAATTGGTTCAGTCATTGGGTGATTCGGTTATTTTAACCGTAGAGTTCCGAGTGCTGCGCAAAGCGAATAACAATTCGACATAATTTCACAGACTGCCGACGAAACGGCCGGGATTGAGCAGTCCTCTCGGGTCGAACTGATGTTTGACGTCGCGCATGAGCGAGAACGCCGGCGGCGAATCGCCCCAGACTTCAAATCCCTGCTTGAGATCGCCGGGCGCCGCAAAGATCATCGCGTGGCCGCGGCGCGCGCGCGCCAAGGTTGCGAGATCGGAAAAACGCTGGACCGATGCTTTTGTCGGTGCGCAGGCCAACCAAATCGTGCCGTTTACGTTATCCGTTGTAGTCTCGGTATCAGGCCAGTTTTGCGCGCGGTGAAGGAAATCGCAAATCTCTGCGCGTGGCAGTGTGATGCGATAAATCAAGCGTTTGTCTTGAAGCGGAAAATCCCTTACGGCGCGCCAAAGTTCTTCGTGCTCGCCAGCGCTTAAGAGTTGCGCGCTCATACCGGCTTGAACGGCGAGCGTGTCTAGGTCGCGCCGGCACCGTGCGACGGATTCCTCAAAGCCTTCACTCCGTATGGCGACGCTCCACGGTTCGTGGGCGCGCTCATTCGACAAAATCACCGCCGTTGGCAAGAGCCGAGAACGAAATAATTCGCGGATGAATTGCTCGGCTTGTGAAAACGTTCCGGCGGCGACTACCGTTGACACGCTCTCGGGCAGCGGCACCAGCCGTAACGTCAGCTCCGTGATGATTCCGAGGGTGCCGAGCGAGCCGATGCCGATCACTAAATCGCGCACGCTGCCGTAACAACCACGCCGTGGTCCGTTGAGATTGGCGGCAACGATGCCGCCGACGCTGGACCGTTCGGGAAACGGCGGGTCGAAGGGCCCGAACTGTCGTTGGTCTGCGAGTCGTTGCTGCAGCGCAGTCAAGCTGATCCCGCTTTCTACCGTGACAGTGAGATTGGCGTGGTCATGTTCGATCACGCCATTGAGTCTGCCGGTGTTGAGCACGACATCAACCCGACGCGGCGGATTGCCAAGCGCCATGGCTGTGCCGCCACCCCACGGGATTACACTAGCTGCCGCATCCGCACAGAGGCGGAGCGCGGCGCTGACCTGATCTCGCGTCCCGGGCGTGCAGACTAGTACGGGCTGTTTGTCGTCGATCTTGTGCGTAGCGAGTCGGTCGGCGTCAAGAGAGACCGCGTCGAGCCCCAGCTCGGCGGCCAATCGCTGCGCCAACTGATCGGGAGTCAATTTCATTTTGGCGTTAAGTCGGTTTCACTGCAAGCGCGGTCGAGCAGATCCATGAGATGATATATTTTTACGTCGGGTCCGAATCGTTGCGTGCCGTAACGCAGCTGCAGCATGCAGCCGGGATTGGGCGCGACGACCGCATCGACATGCGTCGCGGTCACCGCCTGCATTTTTTCTTTGAGCAGATGCTGCGACATATCGGCGTGGGTCAAGTTATAAATGCCCGCGCTGCCGCAGCAGCGATCGGCGCCGTCCATTTCGACGAGCTTCAGCCCCGGGATTGACTGCAGCAAGGTTCGCGGTTGTGCTCGAACTCGCTGGCCGTGCGCGAGATGGCAAGGGTCCTGATAAGTTACCGTCATCTCGACGGGGCGAAGCCCAGCGACAAGTCCTATACCGGCGAGATATTCTCCGGTGTCTTTAACCAGAGAGCTAAAGCGTGCGGCTTTGTCACGATAAGCGAGATCGTCGCGCAACAGGTAGCCATACTCTTTCATCGCCGCGCCGCAGCCGGCGGAGTTGACGACGATCGCCGCCATCTGCTTGGCGGCGGCGCTCTCGCCGTTGTGAATATTCAACGCGCCGCAGCAGATCTGGTTTTTCGGCAATACGACATCGCAGCCGTTGCGTCGCAGCACGCGCACGGTGGCTTCGTTGACGTCGCCGAACAACAGCGGCATGACACAACCGTTCAGCATGGCGACCTTGGCGCGACGTTCGCCGATAGCGGGAAGGATACTCGTTACGGGGTAATAAAATTTTGCGGGGACCGTCGGCAGCATCGAATCCATTTCCCGCAATTTGCCCGGTAGGAGAGAGCGCGCGATCCGCTGCAAACCGCTGCGTTGGTACAGGCGCAGCAGATTGAAGACAAATCGCAGTCGGCGCGGATAAGGCAGCAAACGGGTGAAAACAAAATTCAGCACCGCGCGCGCAAATGGTGAGCCCGGCGGGCCAAGCTGCTCGCGTGCCGTTTCGGCGATTCGACCATATTGCACGCCGGACGGACACGCTGTCTCGCAGGCGCGGCAGAGCAGGCAGAGATAGATGTGTTCTTTAAAACGGTCGTTGAGCTCGATGCGTCCTTCGGCGGCTGCTTTGACCAGATGGATGCGGCCGCGTGGCGACTCGGGCTCGAGATGCAAAGCACGATACGTCGGGCACTGATTCAAGCAGAGCCCGCAGTGCACGCACTGGTAGAGCTCGGGGAGATCCAATGCGGGCACCTTCGTGGTAGCGGTGTCCCCGGGTTTGTTGCGCAGTAGTTCCAATCGCGACCTTTCGTGAGTCTAGAGTCTCGGGTCTAGAGTTGACGAGCGAAGAAATCTGCTAGACCTGAGACACAGAACTCGAAACTCTAGACAGTTTCATATCCACAACCCCGCCGGAATTTGTGCCGGTTGCAGACGTATTTCGCCACAGCTCGCTGGTGTTGGAAAGAGTTTCGCCGGATTGAACCTGTTGTCTGGGTCGAAAACGCGCCGCACTCGCGCCATCGCTTCCAAATCGGCTTCGTTGAAAAGCAAGCCGATGTAAGCTTTCTTCTCCAAGCCGACGCCGTGCTCACCGGTGATGCTGCCGCCTAGCTCGATACAGGCGCGTAGCGTGGCGGCGCCCGCTTCGATCACCCGATCGAGCTCGCCGGGTGCGCGCATGTCGAACAAAATATTCGGATGCAGATTGCCGTCACCGGCGTGAAACACATTGGCGATGCGCAGGTTGAATTGCTTGCTGATCGCGGCGATCCGACGCATCATTTCCGGCAGCTTGCTGCGCGGCACGACGCCGTCTTGAACGTAATAATTCGGCGCCAACGTGCCCATGGCGCCGAAGGCGCCCTTGCGACCTTTCCATAGACGCTGGCGCTCGGCTTCATCGGCCGCGAGCTTTACTTCGCGCGCGCCGTTGCGTTGGCAAATCGCGCGCGCCAGCGAAGCCGAGCGGTCAGTGTGCTCCGTGAGGCCTTCAATTTCGACGATCAGCACCGCTTCCGCATCGCGCGGAAAGCCCACCGGCGCGCCGCGCTCGATGGCTTCGATCGTTGTGCGATCCATCATTTCCAACGCTGCCGGAATGATGCCGGCGGCGGTAATGTCGACAACGGTCTGGGTCGCGTTATCCATCTCGTCAAAAATGGCCAGTAGCGTGCGCACCGACTCGCGGGTTTGCATCAGTTTCACCGCGACTTTCGTGACCACGCCCAAGGTTCCTTCCGAGCCGACAAATACACCGCAAAGATCGTAACCCGGGGTATCGGGCACTTCGCCGCCGAGCCAAACAATGACGCCGTCGTCGAGCACGGCTTCGACACCGAGAACGTGATTGGTGGTGACGCCGTAAGCGAGCGTGTGCGGCCCGCCGGAATTGTTCGCCACGTTGCCGCCGATGGAACACGCCGCCTGACTGCTGGGGTCCGGTGCATAGAAAAAACCGTCTTTGGCGACAGCTTTCGTCACGTCCAGGTTGATCACGCCCGGCTCGACGATAGCGATGCGATTTTCGAGATCGATTTTTAGAATTCGATTGAGTCGCGCCAATGAGAGAACGATGCCGCCTTCGGCGGGCACGGCGCCGCCGGCGAGCCCCGTGCCGGAACCGCGCGGCACGATCGGCACGGCGGCTTGCTTGGCAAGCTTTACGACGGCGGAAACTTGTTCAACATCACCCGGAAGCACGACGATTTCCGGCATGACTTGAAAGATCGAGCCGTCCTGCTCATAGACGATGACGTCTTCCTTCTCGACAAGAACAAATCGGTCGCCGACGATGTTTTTCAATTCACCGATGAGATCTTCTCGGTTCATTGGGAACAATTCTCCTGGCGGTTGTCATTACGCGACATACCCGACTCATGCTGAAAGGAGCGTAGCCGAGATCAAAACGTAGTGTCAACCAGCACCGTTTGCAACGAAGCCCGCGCCAGATCGATCAGAGACAGCAGGACCGTGAGAAATAATAGATTGACGCCGAGCCACTAGGTTATATATAAGCGAACGAATGTTGGCAGAGTCAATTTCATGACCAAGGAGGAATAACTCTTATGGAGAATGACAATAAGAAATTTTCACGGCGCAAAGCACTGAAAACGGCAATCGTTACAGGTGGTGCGGCGCTGATGGGTTTGCCGAATGTCAGACACGCCTCTGCGCAGCAGACAATCTCATTGAAGATGCAGAGCACATGGCCGACCAAGGACATCTTCCATGAAATCTTTGTCGACTGGGGCAAGAAAGTTGAAGAAATGGCGGGCGGGCGGCTCAAGATCGATGTCCTTCCCTCCGGGTCAGTCGTTCCTGCCTTTAGCCTCATGGACGCAATCCACAGCGGAACGCTTGACGGCGGCCATGGAGTCGCCGCTTATTGGTTCGGCAAGAACGTGGGGACAAGCCTGTTCGGGACTGGCCCGGCGTTCGGATTTGATGCTGAGGTGCTGCT
The DNA here is from genome assembly GCA_005879435.1 of Deltaproteobacteria bacterium. Lineage (GTDB taxonomy): Bacteria > Desulfobacterota > Binatia > UBA9968 > UBA9968 > DP-20. The sequence goes on along the minus strand of VBKX01000414.1, from coordinate 1,528 downwards.
TGGCTGAATCCACTACGGTGGGGGTCAACTCTATAACGAGCTGATCCAAAAGATCCTGAAGTTGGATGTCCAGTCCTTTTTCCATGGTCCGATGCCCACCCAGCCTCTCGGCTGGTTCAAGACGCCCATCACCAACCCCGGGCAGTTCAAAGGGATGAAGTACCGTACCGTCGGGCTTTCGGCCGATCTTTTCAAGGCGATGGGTGCATCGGTGGTCATCCTTCCGGGCGGAGAGATTGTTGCGGCCCTCGACCGCAACCTGATCGATGCTGCCGAATTCAACAATACGACCTCGGATCGGATGCTCGGCTTCCCCGATGTGCGCAAGGTCATGATGGCACAGAGCTACCATCAGCCCATGGAGTGTCTGGAATTGCTGATCAGTAAAAAGAAGTACGAGTCGCTGCCGAAAGATCTCCAGGCGATCATTAAGTACGCGGCGGTGGCGGAATCGGCAGACTTCACTTGGAAGATGATGGACCGCAACTCAACGGACCTCATAGAGATGAAGGCCAAGCAGGGAGTCAAAGTCGTGAAGACGCCCAAGTCGGTTCTCGAGGCGCAGATGAAGGCCTGGGACAAGGTGATTGAAGAAAAGTCGAAGGACAACCCCTTTTTCGTCAAGGTCCTGGAGTCCCAGAAGCAGTGGGCAGCTCGCGTCGTGCCGTGGCGGCAGGAGATCATGGTCGACGAGGAGATGGCCTATAATCACTTCTTCAAGCAACCGGCACCGCCGGCAGCGAAATCTGACGTCACAGCGGCACCGGCAAAGGCACCCGCGGCTCCTACGAAAAAGCCGTAATTGAAATAATGTGGCTTAATGAAGTATGCGGCGTCTGCTGCATGCGTGGCAGACGCCGCGGCTTTATCTAAATAGAAAGAAAGAGACGGGGAGTGCAAAAAGCCATTAAAGTGATCGACTCTGTCAGCACGTGGATCGGTATCCCGTTTTCGTGGTTGAACATCCCGCTGATGCTGATCATGACGTACGATCCGACCATGCGGTTTTTCTTCAGTGCCCCGACCGACTGGGCGTTCGACGCCGCCCTTTATCTCTATGGCACAACTTTCATGATGGTCGGCGCCTACACCCTCGCCCAGAACAACCACGTGCGCGCCGACATGTTCTACCGGAAGTTTCCGATCCGAGTGCAAGCCACCATCGACATCGTCTTATGGTTCCTGTTCTTCTATCCCGGCATTATCGCGCTGATCTGGGCAGGCACCTACTTTGCGGAGATGTCGTACCGGTTCAATGAGCACTCGGTCTCTTCGCCGGACGGTCCAATCATCTGGCCGCTCAAGATAGTCATCCCTGTCGCCGGCTTTCTCATCGCACTCCAGGGCGTCGCCGAGGTTATGCGTTGCATCGTGGCGCTTAAAACCAACGCATGGCCCGAGCGCTTCGAAGACGTCCAGGAGGCGCCATAGCAATGATTAGCGAACCGATTCTCGGCATCATCATGATGTGCATCATGATCTTTGCGATCTTCATCGGCTTCCCGGTGGCGTTCACGCTGATGGCGCT
>VBKX01000412.1 GCA_005879435.1 Deltaproteobacteria bacterium | reverse complement strand
GACGGTACAGAGATCGGCATAATGCCCGGCGATCGTGCGCTCCGGACAGGCCGGCGCCAGCGCTCGAAAAATCGTGTCGCACACGGTCATCGGCACAGTCATCCAGACGCGCACCGGCGCCGGCTTTACCGCGCTCACCACGCGCCCCGGCGGAAGAATGATCTTGAGCGGCCGAAACGAGCCGTCGTTGATCGGCAAGAGCAGCGGCGCGGTGACACACTTGAAAACAACTTCGGCGGCTGAGCGACCGGCGGTAATGCCGGAGTTGTAGAATCCCGCCACCTGCGGGCTGACATCGCTCAGATCGATCGTCATTTTGTCGCCGCTGACTTCGACACGGACTTTAATCGGAATATGTTTGAGGAGACTCACGCCGTCGTCGTCCATGAACGACTCGGCTTCGTAAACGCCATCGGGAATTTTCTCCACCGCCGCGCGCGCGACTTTTTCACTCTGCTCGTAGATCAGCCGGATGCTCTGTTTGAACGCCTCGTTGCCATAGCGCTTTAATAAATGCATCACGCGCCGCTCCCCGGTGCGAATCGAAGCGAGCTGCGCGCGCATATCGCCCATGGCCCGTTCCGGCACACGCACGTTGGCTTTGATAATCGCAGTGATCTCGGGATTCTCTTTTCCAGCCCGGAAACTTTTCACGAACGGCATCTGCAGCCCTTCGGAAAAGATATCGCGTGTCACGCCGCCGAGCTGTCCACCGACGTCCTGCCAATGCGCCATCGCAGAAGAAAACGCGACCAGCTCGCCGTCGTTAAAAATCGGCAGCGTAAAAATCAGGTGGTTCAAGTGGCTGCCCATCGTGTAACTATCGTTGGTGAGGAGAATGTCGCCGGGCTCGATGTTTTCCCTGCCCCAGTGCGCGATCTTCGCCTTGATCGCATCGGACAAGCCGCGAATAAACATCGGCAGCCCGAGCCCGATGGAGATCGTGTTGCCGTCGCCATCGAATAGTCCCACGGTAAAATCTTCGGCTTCGTAAATGATCGTGTGATACGCCGTGCGCATCAAATTGGTCTTCATCTCTCCGGTGATCGCGACCAACGCACTCCGAATCACCTCGGCAGTAAAAGCGTCGACCTGGGGTTTATTCGCCGATTGTGCAGTATTCATATTCTTCTGTTTTACACGGCTTGAACGATTTGAACCTTTTACACGGCTTGAACGATTTGAACCTTTTGAACGGCTTGAACGGCGCACGCTTATTGGGCGCTTCCGAGTTGCATGATTAGGTGGCCAAACTCGTTGACCGTCACCGTGTCGCCGGGCTCGACCACCGTCGTTGACGCCGCCTCCTCGATGATCGCCGGACCGGCAATCATGTTATTTTGGAGCAGCTTGGTTCGGTCCCAAACCGGCGCCTCCACGGCGCCCGCGCCTTCGAAGATGACCATGCGAGTTCCGCGCCGAGCATTTGACGAAGGCGTTTTTTCACCGGCAGCGATTTGGCCAAACTGCGGCTTGCGAAGCCGTCCGATCGCGGAAACGCGCAAACTCACGATGTCGGCCGACTCTTCCGGCGCGCTGTGGCTGTAGCGCAGCTCATGGGCCTCGTCGAAAAGGCGTTTGATCTCAGCGCGCGCGGTTTCATCACCGACCTTAGCCGGCATGCGCACCGCCACCGCGTGCTCCTGACCGACGTAGCGCATGTCGGCGGCGCGCTCGAAGACGATCCGATCAGTGGGAATGCCCGAGGCCTCGAGCGCCGCTCGCCCTTCGTCTTCTAGCTTCTTGAACTGATCTTCCAGTTGGAACATCTCCAGGTCGTCCATGCGTTCGAAAAGCGTCTGCACGTAGTCGCGCCGCAGATCGGCCATCAGCATGCCAAGCGCGGAGAAATGGCCCGGCGCGCTCGGAATAATTATTTTCCCGATCGACAATTCTTTCGCCACCGACGCGGCGTGCAGCGGTCCGCCGCCGCCGTAGGCAACCAGCGTAAAATCGCGCGGGTCGAGGCCGCGCTCGAGCGTCACGTGACGCACCGCGTTGGCCATCGCCGAGGTGGCGACCTGCAGCATCCCCGAGGCCGCACGTTCGAGATTTACGTCAAGCGGTTGCGCGATCCGTTCGCGCAACGATTTTTCCGCGGCGCTTCGATCCAAGCGCATTTCGCCACCGAGAAAGCGCTCGGGCGAGAGTCGGCCGAGGATAACGTTCGCATCCGTGACCGTCGGTTCGCTTCCGCCGCGTCCGTAGCTCGCCGGCCCGGGTTCCGCGCCGGCGCTGCGCGGACCGACGTGCAGACCGCCGCCTTCATCGAGCCACGCGATGCTGCCGCCGCCGGTGCCCACTTCGATGATGTCGAGAACGGGAATACGCACCGCGAGCCCTTCGTTGTAGCCGCCGATGAAGTAATCCGGAGACAAGCTCGGCTCGCCGCGCCGAATGACGCTGGCTTTGGCGGTCGTTCCGCCCATATCGAACGCGATCGCGGCGTCGAGATCGAGCAATTCGCAGAGCGCCATCGAGCCGACCACGCCCCCGGCCGGTCCCGACTCCATCATTTGAATGCACTGGCGCCGCGCCATGTCGACGTCGGACAAGCCGCCGTTGGACTGCATGATCATGAGATTGCCGCGAAATTTGTTATCGCGCAGCCGTCGTTCGAGATCACCCAAGTATTGGCTTACTTTCGGTCCGACGTAGGCGTTGGCCGCGACAGTCGAAGTGCGTTCGTATTCGCGATATTCGCGCGACAGCTCGTGGGACGCGCTCAAAAATAAATTGGGATCGGTTTCGCGCAGGATCTCGCACATGTGGATCTCATGCTCAGGCGCGCGATAGGAATGCAGAAACAGCACAGCCACCGCTTCGAATCCTTCTTCTTTGATGATGCGCGCCACCTCACGCGCTTCCTGTTCGTCAAAGGGCGTGCGCACCGAACCGTCGGCGAGCCTACGCTCGGTGACTTCGAAAATATTTTCCCGCGGCACCAGCGGACGGTGCTTATGAAAACGCGGGTTGAAAGACTCGGGGCGGTTGATGCGGCCGATCTCGTAGACGTCACGGAAACCTTTAGTCGTCACCAGCGCGGTCTTGGCGCCATTGCGTTCGATGATCGCATTGACCACCACCGTGGAGCCGTGAATCAAGGTCGACACGTCGGGGAAGCGAACAGCAGCCTTGGTCAAACCTTCCAACACCCCGCGCGCCAGCTCCGCCGGCGTTGACAATGCTTTCGCCAAAGCCAGCGAACTGTTCGCTTCGTCAAACACGACCACGTCGGTAAATGTTCCGCCGATATCAACTGCTACGCGCAAGCTATCCTCCAGTCACAAAGATTGGAGTGATGGAGTCCTGGAGTATTGGGGCTAGACCCATCACTCCACCATTCCATTACTCCATTATTCCAAGTTGTTTCATCCGCACCGGTGGTTGGCGAGATACTCGCTCATCCATTTGTTCCAGGCTTCGTCGATCAAGCGAATCGCGCTCCTATGCGGATCGCCGCCATCGACGCGCTCCACCAGCGCGACAACTCGCAGGTCGACGCCGGTCAGATGCGGATCGGCGCAGAAATTGTCACGGATCATCACGACTCGTTCGGACTCCAGCTCCGCTAGAGCGCGATCGCCTTCTTCCGTATTGATCCCGTAACGCGCCAGCGAAGCCCGCAATTCGGTCATGAAGCGCGCTTGTTTGTTGCGGCGGCGCAATAATTCCATAACCGCTGCGCGAGGATCTTTGCGTTGAAAAACAGTTCTAGTTTCGGCGGGATGATCCATCTCGGGTCGGTTGAGCGAGCGCGTGCCTCGCGCAGAAACTTTATGGAAGCTGACGGCTCTTGTCAAACAAGACGAACGACAACGACGCGCCGATTCTCTGCGAAAAAGTCATGTTGAATTTGCTTCTTCCCTGTGTAAATCTGATTTTCTCCATGGCCGATCAGACCGCCACTCTTTTGCGCGAGCTTCCATCCATCGATCGTCTGCTCAAACATGCGCGCTGCGAAGCGTTGCTGACGCGCTACAATCGGGAATATGTCATAGAACAATGCCGCGCCGTGCTCGATCAGATTCGCGGGGAGATTAGACAAGGCCACGGCCAAACCATCGATTTGGGCGAAGACACAATTATCGCGCGGCTCGATATGCGCATTGTTACCGACAGCCAGCCCAGCCACAGGCGCGTCGTCAACGCCACCGGCACGATCCTTCATACCAACTTAGGGCGGGCCTTGCTCTCGCAAGCAGCCATCGATGCGATGTTGGCCGTAGCCGATCATCCAATCAATCTGGAATACGACCTCGCCGCCGGCAAACGCGGCAAGCGCGAGGAGACGCTCGAAAAGCTATTGACCGAGCTTACCGGCGCCGAAGCTGCCACGGTGGTGAACAACAACGCCGCCGCGGTATTGCTCGGCTTGAATACCTTGGCCGAAGGCAAAGAAGTGATCGTCTCGCGCGGCGAGCTGATCGAGATCGGCGGCGCCTTTCGCATTCCCGAGATCATGGCCAAAAGCGGCGCCGTCCTGCGTGAAGTCGGCGCGACCAATCGCACCCATCCGGCCGACTATGAAAACGCTATCCATGAAAAAACCGCGCTGCTACTCAAAGTCCACACGAGCAATTATAAAGTTGTCGGCTTCACCGCCGAAGTGACGCTGGAAGAGCTCGTCGCCATCGGTAAAAAGCATAACCTGCCGGTAATGGAGGATCTTGGCAGCGGCGCTTTTATCGATCTAAGCCAGCACGGCTTGTCCAAGGAACCAATCGTCGCGGAAAGAATTCAAGCCGGAGCGAGTGTCGTGACCTTTAGCGGCGACAAGATCCTCGGCGGCCCGCAAGCGGGCTTGATGGTTGGGAAAAAAGATTTGATCGACAAGATGAACAAAAATCATCTGCAGCGCGCGCTGCGCTGTGGCAAGCTGACATTAGCCGCGCTCGAAGCAACCTTGCGCCGTTATCGTCAGTCGCCAAACATCGTCGAAGAAATTCCCACGCTTCGAGCTTTTACCCGATCTGTCGAAGAAATTCGCGCGACCGGTGAACAGTTATTGCCCAAGCTTCAGGTAGCGCTTGGCGCCGAATTCCAAATCCAACTCGAAGACTCAACGGCACAAATCGGCAGCGGTGCTCTGCCGACCGAAGAGCTACCGACGGTCGTCGTCAGCGTCGCCAACCCGAAACTCACCGCCAACACCATCGCGCAAAAATTCCGCACGGCCAATCCGCCGATCATCGGCCGGATCAAAGAGGACCGATTTTTGCTCGATTTGAGAACAATCTTCGACCCGCTGGAGCTCGTCCCAAATTTTAATCGTGCCGAGATCTCGCAGTGACTTCACAATTTCGCAGCCATGACGGCACTTACTCGTTCAATGTTCAAGGTTCAACGTTCAAGGTTCAAAGTCAGGAATTGTGTTTGGAGACCGTCAAACGTCGAACGTTGAACCTTAAACTTTGAACCGACCTAAAGATGCCCTACATCATCGGCACCGCCGGCCACATCGACCACGGTAAAACCAGCCTGATCAAGGCGCTCACCGGCACGGACACCGACCGGCTCAAGGAAGAAAAAGAACGCGGCATCTCCATCGATCTCGGTTTCGCCCATCTCGATCTGCTCGACGGGACTTCGGCGGGCATCGTCGACGTGCCCGGCCACGAGCGTTTTATCAAGAACATGCTCGCCGGCGCGCATGGCATCGATCTCGTGCTCTTCACCGTCGCCGCCGACGACGGCGTCATGCCGCAGACCGAAGAGCACTTGGACATCGTTCATCTACTCGGCATCAAGCTTGCGCTTTTTGTGATTACCAAAGCGGATTTGGTTTCGCCTGCCCGGATCGCCGACATCGAGGAAGACATCGATATCTTGACTCTTGGCACGACGCTGGAAAATTCGCCGAAGATTGCCGTTTCGTCGGTTACCCGCCAAGGAATTCCTGAACTCAAAGAACGCATCGCCGAACTTTTGAAAAGCCACGCCAAGACCGCGCCGAACGGTTACTTTCGCCTGCCCGTCGACCGCGCCTTCGTCCTGCAAGGGCACGGCGTCGTCGTTACGGGCACGGCGCTCAGCGGCGAAGTCAAAGTCGGCGAGCAAGTGCGCTGCCTGCCGGGCGATTATCTTTTTCGCGTGCGCAGCCTGCAAGTTCACGGCAAACCCGTCGACACGGCGGTATGGGGACAACGGGTAGCGATCAATCTCACCGGTCCCGAGCGCGCCTCGATCGAGCGCGGCCAGGTGATCTGCCACGAAAAGCTGGCGCTGACATCGGATCGCTTCGATGCATTTCTGGAAGTCCGGCCGGCGGCGGCCAAGGGCATCAAAAATCATCAACGAGTGCGCATTCATCTCGGCACTGCGGAACGCCTCGGCAAAATTGTCGTCCTCGGTAACACGGAAAAAATCGAGCCCAAACAATCGGCCTATTGCCAAGTCATGCTCAACGAGCCGCTGCTGGTCTTGCGCGGCGACCATTTCATCGTGCGGGACGAGACTGCGCGGCGAACTTTGGCGGGCGGGCTGGTGATCAATCCCTGGGCGAAACGCCACAAACGGAGTGATCGCGAGCTGAGTAACCGGCTGGAAGCGTTGCACCACGGCGACATAACGACGCTCACTCAAGCCTTTATCGACGGCAGCGAATTGTTCGCGGCACCGATTGACGCGATTCATCAATTTCTCAACTTCAGAGAAGAACAGATGCGCGATGCCATCGACACGATGAAACCGCTGCGTGTCTTGAACGCGGAAGGTGAAAAAGTTTACACCACCGAACAAAAGTGGCGGCGCATCAACGAACAAATCGTCCAATCGTTAAAGGACTTTCACGCCGGTCATTCGCTCCTGCCTGGGATGGACATGGAAGAATTGCGCGGCAAGCTGGTTTATGAATTGTCACCGAAGATTTTTCGCTTGCTCGTCGACACCATGATCGAAGAAAAGCTGATCGCCAAGGAAGAAAATCTCCTTCGCCTCGCCGGCCATCGCGTCCAGCTCGGCGGTCAAGAAAAGACACTGATGGACAAAATCAAAAAACTTCTCGGCGAGCAACCGCTGGCGCCGCCGGATCTGAAAGAGATCGAAAAGCAGGCCGGCGTGCCGCGCCCGCGTTTGAACGAAGTGATCCGCCTGCTGGAACGAGACGGCTCGATCGTCCGCGTCACCACTGACATGTATTTCCTGGCGAGCAGCATCGAAACGCTTAGGCAAAGATTAAAAGAATATTTAACTGCAAAAGGCGAAATGACCGCGGCATCGTTCCGCGATCTGATCGGCTCCAGCCGAAAGTACACGATTCCGCTCCTGGAATACTTCGATCGTGACGGACTGACGATTCGGATCGGCGACATCCGCCGATTAAAATCTGCACCGACGAGCGAAAAGCCGCTCTCGCCGCGTTGAATTTGACTATTGATCGCACTAAAGTAATCGCATCATGATGCTAAAAAAGAGAAAAGCCGTGCGCCTGACGCAAGAGGTCAAAGCCGCCGGCTGAGCAGCAAAGCTCGGCCCCGCCGACCTCGCGCAAGTCTTGCACGAGCTGCCCAAGTTCAAGAATTCCGACATGCTCGTCGGCACCGAAACCGGCGACGACGCCGGGGTGTATCGACTGCGCCCTGACCTTGCGATCGTCAACACGGTCGATTTCTTCACGCCGATCGTCGATGACCCCTATATCTTTGGCCAAATCTCGGCGGCGAACTCGCTGAGCGACGTTTACGCCATGGGCGGCGATCCCAAGACGTGCATGAATATCGTGTGCTTCCCCAAAGGCAAGATGGATATCGAGATCCTTGGCGAGATCCTCAAGGGCGGCGCTGACAAGGTCAAGGAAAGTGGCGCGGTGATCATCGGCGGCCACAGCATCATCGATGAAGAAATAAAATACGGCATGGCGGTGACCGGCGTGATCCATCCGGACAAGATCTTTCGCAACGTCGGCGTCCAGGAAGGCGACGTGCTGATCCTTACCAAGCCGCTCGGCACCGGCATCATCACCACGGCGTTAAAAAAAGGCAAAGCATCGGAAGAGAGTGTAGG